>REEL01000111.1 GCA_007695095.1 Chitinophagaceae bacterium
TTTCATTTTACTTCACTATTCGATTGTTCGAATGTTCTATTATTCAATTATTTTATAACCCTGATTCTGTAACTGTTGATAGATTCATGCAGCAAATTAAAAACTACTCCATGAAACAAAAATTTAGAACCTGGTGATCTATTGTGCAAAAGAGGGGTTTTGCTATAAGTTAATTAGCCTTCTCTTCTTTCTCTTTTGGTTGTGCTGTTTTTTCCGGACGCATTTGGGGAAAGAAAATCACGTCCTGTATAGATTTAGCATTTGTCAGCAACATCGTCAAACGGTCGATTCCAATACCCAATCCAACTGTAGGAGGCATTCCATATTCTAAAGATCTCAGAAAGTCCTCATCCAGCATCATAGCTTCCTCATCTCCTCTTTTGCCTAATTCAAGCTGTTCCTCAAAGCGTTTTCTTTGGTCTATTGGATCATTTAACTCTGAAAAAGCATTACATAACTCTTTACCATTGCAAATAACTTCAAATCGTTCAACAAGACCTTCCTTACTGCGATGCTTTTTAGCCAGAGGTGACATTTCAATAGGGTAATCAGTGATAAAAGTGGGATTAATTAATTTCGGCTCACAATGCTCACCAAAGATTTCATCTATTATTTTTCCTTTACCCATATTGTCTTCTAATGGAACATTCAATTTTTTAGCAACCGCTCTTAAACCGGCTTCATCCAGATCATCAATCTTTTCGCCGGTAAAGTGTTCGATTGCTTCAAACATAGTATATCTCTTCCATGGTCTTTTGAAGCTCACTTCTTTTCCGTAAATGTCAATTTCCGTATTATTATGAACCTTCAATAGTATGAATTCTATCATTTCTTCAAACAAATCCATCATCCAGTAGTAGTCTTTGTAAGCTACGTACAATTCCATCATTGTAAACTCCGGATTGTGAGACCTGTCCATACCCTCATTTCTAAAATCTTTAGAAATTTCATATACCCCGTCGAATCCACCTACAATAAGCCTTTTTAAATACAACTCATCTGCTATACGAAGGTACAATGGCATGTCTAAAGTATTGTGGTGCGTCACAAAGGGTCTTGCAGCAGCACCTCCGTAAAGAGGTTGTAATACCGGAGTTTCCACTTCCAGATAACCTCTTTCATTTAAAAAATCACGCATTGCCTGAATGATTTTTGTCCTTTTAACAAAGGTTTCCTTAATTTTCGGATTGATAACCATATCTGCATAGCGCTGACGATATTTAAATTCCGGGTCGCTAACCGCGTCATAGACAACACCTTCTTTTTCTTTTACAACAGGAAGAGGCTTTAAAGATTTTGATAAAAGTTTTAATGATGTTACATGTAGGGTTGTTTCTCCTGTTTGAGTAGTAAAAACATGACCGCTAACGCCAACAAAATCTCCTAAATTAAGAAGCTTTTTGAATACAGTGTTATACAGCGTTTTATCTTCACCGGGACAAATTTCATCTCTGTTTACATAAATTTGAATTTTTCCGGCACTATCCTGAAGCTCTGCAAAAGAAGCTTTACCCATAATGCGAATCATCATGAGTCTACCGGCCAAACTTACTTCCTTAAAATTTTCAGGATTCTCTTTAAAGTTTTCCTTTATTTCGGTGCTGAGGTGGGTAACCTCAAAGCTTTCTGATGGATAGGGCTTAATGCCCAGTTCTTCTATCTCTTTAAGAGCTTTTCGTCTGATAATTTCCTGTTCGCTTAGTGCCATATTGCCGCTTTAAAATATTATTAATTATTGATGCACGGAAAGATTCCTTTCATTAAAGAAAATTAAATTTCCATATAATACATCCTTTTGGGAGGTGCAAAATTAGAAATAGTAATCCAAAAAAGATAATTTTAGAGAAAGTCTGTTTACTCGAGGATTTTAAACTCTGTTCTTCTGTTCATTTTTCTACCATCAGGGTTGTCACTTCCGTCTTCTAATTGATTAGGGGCTACCGGATGTTCAGAGCCGTAACCTTTGGGGATAAGTCGGTCTTTATCTATTCCGGAATCGAGCAAATAGTTTACACAACTTTCAGCTCTTTTTTGTGAAAGGCTTTGGTTAAAAGCGTCACTTCCAATATTATCTGTATGGGAGCTTAACTCAACTTTTAAATCCGGATTTTCTTTTAGTAATTCATAGAGTTCATCCAGAACTTCTTTTGAAGTTTCATTCAATTCATATTCATTGTATTCAAAATAAATATTTGAAAGACTATAGGTTCTGCCGGCTTCCAGCGGCTCCAGATAAAAATCGAGGTAGAGGCTGTCCTGAACATGATTTCCGCTCAAAAAAACAGGTGTTGACTGCGGGAGAAATCCACTTTTTGAAATTTCCAGTCGGTAGTCTTTTCCTTTTTCAAGGGTTAGATATAAGATTTCATTAATGGCAGTATCCATTTTTTTAGGCATTAGTTCAGTAGTTTCCCAATTATGTGCAGAAACAACAAAAGATTCCAGCGCTTCTCTGTCACTCTGATTACTTGCAGACAATACTAAAACGCTGTGAGTAGCCGGTTTTCTCTCTACTTTAAAAATGTCATCACAACATGTTAGCCCTCTGAGAGACATGGTTCCCGGTCTGTTTGAAACAATATAAAAAGTGTTTGCATCTTCACCTTTTACAAAATACATATCATCTAATGGTGAGTTAAAAGGTAGTCCAAGGTTTTCAACTTGCGTCCACCGAAGCCAGTTATCATCCGTTTTAAACAGGTCAAACCCACCAAAGCCGGGGTGTCCGTCAGAGCTGAAATACAAAGTGTTTGTTCCCGGTTTAACATACGGGCTCCGTTCATTTCCTGCAGTATTTATTGGCGCTCCGAGATTTTTGGCTTCAGAGGCAACACCATTTTGTGAGATGACAGAGTACCAGATATCTAAGCCCCCTTTACCACCCGGTCTATCAGAAGCAAAAAATAAAACATCTCTTCCTTGTCTATCTGTCGTAACACTCGGGTCTGTTAAAGTGTAGCGTATATTATTTACATGATCATTTAGTTTTTCAGGTTCCTGCCAGGTATTATTTTCATAAGTTGTTCTAAAAATTCTACATCTGAGTCTGCCGCTCGGTAATTCTACGCAGCGGGTAAAGTAAAAACGCTTTCCGTCAGGCGTAAAGGATCCGTGTCCGCTGTGAATACCGGGTTCATTTACCGGTTGAGGAAGGAGCTGCCCCGGGGAATAAGTGCTGGCTTTGATTTTACTTCTGTAAAGGTGTGCAGTATAAGTCCACCTTCCAAATTGCGCTTTTCTTAAATTAGAATCTATATTTATAGAAGAATAAAAAAGGACTGAATCACCTAATACGAAAGGTGCAAACTCAGTATAAGGAGCATTTATGTTTTCCCCGACAGATTCTACCGAATATGGAAGTGTATCCTGTAAGTTTGACATTGCAAAAAGACAGTTTTGAATGTTGTTTTCAGCGAGTAGTTTATATTCTTCTTTATTTCGGGGAAATTCTGAGTTTTTGAAATTAGTCAACCGAACAATCGCCCGATTATATTTTGCTTGTCTGAGTAAACTTACTCCGTATTTATAATTAAAAAGAAATGGCAATTCACTTTCAGCATCTTCAGAAGTAATCTTTTCCAGGAGGTCAAAGTATATTGCGGCATCTATAAAATTTCTCGTTTTAAAGTGCGCCAGTCCGATTTTCCAGATTGCTTCAGTATTTTTTTCATCCTGTTCAAGCGCTTTTTCAAAATAGTCTATGGCATCGTAGTAATTTTCTCTTCGAAAATCACGGTTTCCCAACCTCAATAATGCCCGCAAAGGAATAAGCTCCTCTTCGACAACAGAAATTGAGTTTTCTGCGATTAAAGGACTTCCCGAATCCTCAAAAAGCTGAATGAAAAAGATTGTAAAAAAAAATAAAATAAACCGCATTATCCCTTTTTATAGGTGTTTATAAAAACTCAAAAGGGACTTATTATATTGTAAAAGATTAAAATCGTGGGCAAAAGCGAACTGGCGTAATGCTTTGACGATCTTCCATACCGTGTATATAAATCAGAGAAAGTTCAAGTCCACCATTCCCGCGACTTGCTGTTCTAAGGTCAGAAGTGTTTATGTCATAGCTGAAGCCTACTCTCAGGTCACTGATTTCAAAGCCTGTATACAAGATAATTGCATCCTGCAATCTGTGCCAGGCACCAAAAAATACAGTTGAATTTCCGGATAAGTCATAGCCTAAAGCAGAACCTATGCTAATTTCTCTTGCTTCACTTTGCATCATAATTAGGAAACCGGGCATTATTGTAGCATAATCACCCACTCTGATGTCAAATCCACCATGACCTACATAACGGTGCTCTAATCTATTATCTGAGTTTTCAAGAAATGACTCTTCCGGTTGATTTATGTGATGCAATGAAAATCCACCATACCCTAAAGCTCTGTCAGAAATTACTGATTGCCATAAAATACCTGCATTAAAATCAGGATATAAAATAGAAGTGTTGGCAAAATTTTCACCGGAAGGCAGTCCGGTATTCACGTTTCCGTCTGCATCAATCTGCGATTCAAAAATTAAACTGTTAACATCTACTCTTTTTTGAACTACTCCGCCCTGAACGCCAACTGAAATAGAGTGTCTGTTATATTCATCCAACACCTTGTGATATGCAAAAGAAGCGGTAGCAGATTGAGTTGTAAGGTTCCCGTCTCCGGCTACGTCACTATAAACATTTAAGCCGACACCCATTTGGTCAAAATTGAGTTGGTTTCTAAATAATGAAGCATCAAAAGAACCTCCATAAGTGACATATGGTCTGGTGACAGAAAAGTATTGATTTCTGTATATTCCCGCAACCCGAAAACTCCCGTTAAAATTACCTGTCATTGCAGGGTTCAAATTAAGGGGAGATGCAAAATATTGTGAAAAATGTATGTCTTGAGCTTTTACTTCTTTTAAAGTAAACAGACAACTAATTACTATTGCTACTAAACAAAATATGCGAATCTTCATTCTTAGATAGTTTTAATCGAACTAAAATACAAAAAAACGAATAATGTAATAGATATTTATACTTTAATCATTAAAATAAAAATAACTGCTAAGTCTAATCCTGTATTTTTTCTCCAAAAGCCAAATCTCCTGCATCACCCAATCCGGGAACTATATAAGCTTTTGCTGTCAGCTCATCATCTATATCTCCTGCCCAAAGATGCACTTCAGGGAGGTTTTTCTTCATATGTTCAATTCCAACAGTAGAGGCTATTGCTGTTACAACATGTATCTTTTTTGGCTTGCCGTATTTGAATAGCTCTCTGATAGTTAAAACCATTGAAGCTCCGGTGGCAATCATGGGGTCAGAAACTATTAAAACTCTATTTTCAAGAGAAGGGCAGGAAGCATATTCTAATTTTATTGAGAAGTCGCCACTTTTATCATGTTTTCTAAAAGCAGAAATAAAAGCCGAGTCCCCATTATCAAAAAAGTCAAGCAATCCGTTATGCAAAGGAAGTCCCGCTCTTAAAATTGTTGCCAGAACAGGCTGTTCTTTTAAAACTTTACAATTTGCAATTCCAAGCGGGGTTACAACTTCTTTATCAGCCCACTCTAATTTTTTGCTGATTTCAATTGAAAAAATAGCGCCGAGCCTTTCGAGGTTTCGCCTGTATCTGAGACGGTCTTTTTGAATTTGAGCATCCCGAATTTCGGCCATATACTGAGAGGCTAAGGAATTTTTCAAGCTAAGGTTATGCACCATAATGTCAGTTTTTAAGCATTTTAAGATACCAAGGTAATATATTTCTTTTCAAATGCCAATATCTGGTCTCTTCGGCACCGAAACTTTTAAAAAAATTAGCAATAGATTCTATCATACTTCCCTCAAAATCAAGCGTTTTTTTAGTACCTGCATTGCTTAAAATAATATAATTAATCAAATGATGCATTGCACATTTTTCTTTTCCTTCCGCATTTGATGCCGGTAGAATATTGTAAATTCTTTTTTTGTCAAAGATAAAAAACCCGGCGGAAATCAACTCTCTGTTTTCATTTAAAACCCCAATTACCTGACCCACTCCATAATAAATGCTGTGATGAATAACTCTATGTAAAGTGTGATACTCTTTGTCCTTTAGTGCTTTAACTTTACTGCCCGGATTGTTTTTAAAAAGCTCTACCATTCTTTCCGGTGATATGCCGGCAGTAATATGCAGTTTATGCTTATCTGCCTTTTTGAGGTTTCTTTTCAAATTTTTTGAATAGGATTCAAAAAGTGTTTCATAACTCTTGTTGAGATTTAAAAGCAGGTTTACCCGGGGGGTTAGCTCATAATCAGGGTAGCGAAACTCATTCATCTCATTGAGATAGATGTCTATATACTTATATTTCTCAGGGATATTTTCAAAAAACATTGTAAATAATGCTTCATTAAATCCAATTCTGGAAAAAATGCCCAATTGCTGTGCAAAAAAAGGTTGAAAAAGATAATCTATTCCGAATTTTCTGTTGAACACCAACGGAAATACAGCATGATAATTACCGAGAACCATTCCTTCCCAATTCTCACAGATATTGTCGAGATACCATGTATATCCGTAAGGCCTTGGATTATGTGCAAAATGAACACAACCGTTCCATACCTTATCCTCAATATCTTCTCTTTTTAGTATTTTAATTTTCATGAAGTCTTTTTTACTCTAAAAACCTAAACAAACAGTTATGGTTTCATTATTTTAAAAAGCTAACAACATTAAGAGTGATAAGTTTTTTAATTAAGAGTTAAAAGTCTTGTCTCCAAAGCGGCATTGTCATACATCTCGGGCCTCCAAGTCCTCGTGAAAGCTCCGCAGACCTAACTTCTAAAACATCTACACCGGCCTCACGCAAAGCTCTGTTTGTGTGCTTATTTCTATTGTATGAGATAACTCTGCGAGGACCAATTGCAAAAACATTTGCCCCGTCATACCATTGCTCCCGGGATGCATAGTCAGGGTTTCCGTCACCTGTAGAAATAACTTCAAGATGATCGATTTCATTTTTTAAAACCGAGACAAAGTCCTCTTTAACAGTTTCCGTTACTATACTCATTTCTCCACTGACACCTTTTTCGTCTGCCCGGTAAACTTTAGTTTCCAATATGGCCTCTAAAGCATCGGGATAAGTTACAACCAGATTTTCATCAATGATTGTAAAAACAGTATCCAGGTGCATAAAATTTCTTTTATGTGGTAAATTAACTTGATAAACCCTTTCTACACTGCTGTTTTTAAATAGATTTCTGGCAAGTTCCTTAATTGCTGATTCGTCTGTTCGCTCACTGTTACCTACCGCAAGTGCTTTTGATGAAAGTACTATTACGTCTCCTCCTTCAATACAGGGCTTATCATCGTCAAAAGTAAACTCTCCCCCATCAAAAACGGGTACAAAATGCTCTTTGAAATCAGGATGGTGTTCAAAAACATTTCTTAAAATAGCAGCCTCTCTATGTCTTGCCTTTGTTTTCATTCGACTGCATATAACTCCCCCCGGAGTAATTGCTGCAGGGTCTCTCATGAAATATAAATTAGGTAAGGGGTGTATCAAAAAAGTTGAGTCAGACTCATTTTTTAAAGTAGTGGTTTTAATTCTATGCTTTATTTCCCGTACTTTTAAACCTCCTATCATAGCGTTTGCACATTCGGCAGTCGAAAAACGATCGATAATTTCCTCCGCCAATCTAGCATGACTACTTCTTTTTAAAGCATCTTGAAAACATTTCAGCAAAAGATCATCATCTATAAAGATGTCAATGAGCAAATCTTTTAAGCGGTAAATTTTTGCGCCACAAGACTGACTTATTAAATTGGTAAATTCCTTATGCTCTTCCTGAACACCTTCGAGATAAGGCACGTCTTCAAAAAGGTATTCTTTAATATTATAAGGAGTTAAACGGTCTATTTCTCTGCCCGGCTGGTGGGTTAAAACTGCTTTTAAAGTGCCAAATTCACTATTCAATTTGAGGTTCATGATTAGGTTTTTTGCAAAGCTACAACTTTAAATTATCATAAGATATTTTGAATGCCCGGAGAATATATTATAGTGTATAATGCCTGCCTTTAGAATATATAGTCTTGTAGAGTGATGCTTTCAGAGAAATTAAAATCTATTTTTTATACTACAAAAGAAAATGTTTATGATGTCAATAATTTTTAAGATATTTGCAAACATTTAAAAATCTAAATACATAGATTTGTTTGTTGAATTTAAAAAAACCTTGTTTTTTGTATTGCTGATTGCCTGCTTTACCCCATGGGCAACAGCACCTTTAGCCTTGTTAGCCGGCATTTTGTATGTAGCAGTTTTTGGATTTCCTTTCACCTTCAATGTGAGTACAGTTTCATCAAAACTTTTAAAAATAGCAATTGTTGGATTGGGTTTTGGAATAAGCGCTTCAGAGATTCTTAATATAGGTGTAAAAGGCTTACTATTAAGTTCGGGAGTGGTTATCTTTACTCTTTTAACAGGTTTGTTATTTTTAAGACTCTTCAGACTCCCCTTAAAAGCAGGGATATTGGTCGTAAGCGGAACAGCAATTTGTGGAGGAAGCGCAATAGCAGCAGTAAGTCCTATAATTAAAGCAGACTCAAAAGACATGGGCTTGTCTCTTAGTCTGGTATTTTTGTTAAATGCTGTGGCTATTTGGTTGTTCCCATATTTGGGTATGCTTCTGAATATGGAAAGTGTTTCATTCGGTTATTGGTCTGCTCTTGCGATTCATGATACGAGTTCCGTATTGGGAGCAGCATCAGTTTTTGATGAAAAAGCACTGGAAGTAGCCACAACAACTAAATTGCTGAGAACTTTATGGATTATTCCACTCAGTATCGGAATTTGGATATGGTCAAAAAAACAATGGCCGGAAAAAAGTGGTAGCCGTGGAAAGATAGCTTTTCCTTATTTTATACTATTCTTTATATTAGCAGTGCTTATGAACAGTATTCTTACAGATGGAAATCAGATATTTGAGCAACTGTCAAATGTTTCCAGAACCTTGTTAGTTGTCGTGTTATTTCTAATAGGAACCGGCATCAATAAAAAGGACTTCAAAATGTCAAATCTAAGTATCATAATACTAGGTGTTGCGCTTTGGGTATTGCTAAGCACTACTAGTTACTTTGTGATAACATCCTTTTAAAAATTACTCCGTAAGTAAAATTTCATTCTTTTCTGTTATTCTGGACTCAAACTGAATTCCGGCAGCAGGAACCAAATCTTTTTCAATTATTTCTACACTCTGCCTAAAAGATTGTCTCAGCCTGTGTATTAAGTTTTCTCCGGAAACCTTAAAAGAATCTGCATTTACAATGACATCCGGCAAAGGCAAAATCTCATATACCGGCTTATTTTCCCGGTAGTATCTGTGTACCCAGGTTGGGGTATAAGTTATAGCTTTAATTTGTATCTGCCCTGTAGTGTGATTTTTGTTTACTTCTATGTTTAAAATAACACCGTCTTCTGTGTATCTGTTATTTAACGTTTCATAGCGCTGATTGGAAATAAAATTCCCCAAAGAATAGGCCACAACTGTTATGTGGCTGTCTATTGGTGATTGAATAATTTTAACAGGTTGCAATACGTGTGGGTGACTTCCAAAAATTATATCAACCCCCATGCGGTTAAGAGAGTCTGCAATTTCCCGTTGAAAATGATTTTCGCTTCGATGGTATTCATTTCCCCAATGCAGGTAAAAAATAATTACCTCAGCCCCTTTAGATTTCATGGAATCGACAGTTACTTTCATTTCCTTAAAAGCATCATTAAGCTTTTCATAATCAAAAGAGTTAATTAAGTTTTGATGTTCCTTTTTTACAATTAAACCATTTATAGTTTTTTGGTTGTTGACTTTAGGGGATTCATAAGTATAAGAGGTAAAGCCAATCGTAATCTCGTTTTTATTTTTAAGTATAAAATTATCGGTAAGCGTGTCTTTTCGTGTACCTGCACTCAGTAACTTGTTTTTTTCCAATACGCTCAGTGTTCTCAACATACCTTCACCTCCCATATCATACAAATGATTGTTTGCAGTGGAAATAATGTGAAATCCGGCAATTTTAAGTGCTTCTGCCAATGCATCCGGAGTATTGAATTTCGGGTACCCGCTGTATGGTCTGCCGGATCCGGCAAGAGTTGTTTCCAGATTTCCAATCAGAATGTCAGAAGCATTAAAATACGGACTCAGAAAGGCAAAATTATTTGTAAAGTCATATGTGCTGTCGTTAACTCTCTGGGCATTTATTTGCGTTTGATGAACCATTATATCTCCAACCGCACTAATCGTTAAAGTTGTGTATTTTGGCTGCCTCTCTTTCGTTGAATCTACTACTTTGACAGAACTTACATACTCATCGAAAGTTGTGGTTTTAGTATCGGCAGAAGTGCAGGCATTTAAAACAGAAAAACCAAATGCTAAGACAAGAATTAGCGATATTCTATAGTGGCCTGAAAACAGGCTTTTCCAAAAAATGATATTAGATAACATCTATAGGAGTCGTTTGTTAAGGTATACGAATTTAACAAATAAAGGATATCTATCTAAGGATTATGATTTTAAGTTAATCAAAATATTCAGGGTTTAGCAATGCTACCGATCGAATAGATTGAAAATCTTTCAAGTGTATTCTGTAATATTCGATTAATTTATTCAGCAGGAAATTTTTTACTTTTTCATTAAAATGTAGTGTACTTTCTTTTTGTAGTAATGCATTTAGAAAAGAAGTAGCCGGACCTTCAATGATGTCTGCATAGTCAGGTTTTGAATCACAAAAAACACCCTCTCTCATGTCGAAATATCGTTTATTTTTCCCTTCGTTTTGAGGTTGAAAACCAAGAATTTCTGATAGGTTTAGTAAAAAGTGAAAGACAAAGTCATTTTGATTACCTGAATTTTCCAATGTAAGTATGTCTCCATAAACAAATTCAAAAATTTGCTCATTGAAGATGTCTTCAGGCAGGGAGCGATACAGAATTTCTGCGATAAAAATGGCAGTAGTACTTTTTGATATACTATTTGGAATTTTTGTTATAACCGGATTGGGGTAAGCCTCTTTTATTCGTTGAAGGGATCTGTTTTCTTTAAAATAAAAAACGATGTCCAGTGGTTGAAGGTGCTGGAAAAGACTGTTGTTCATTCGGCTTTTTGTTGTTCGAACTCCATTTATTATAAATGATTGTAACCCTTTGTCCTGTGTTAAAATCTTGCATATAATGCTGGTGTCACCATATTTTATATGATGCAATACAATTCCTTTTGTTTTATGCAACATATAACAATTTCCTTTTAGCGGACAAAAAATATTTTACTAACCATAGTTTCTTCTCCGGTACTGTTTGTACTAAAAACCAGATAAACGCCGGATTTTGCTTGTCCTCCGTTGAGTCTGTTGCCGTCCCATATTGCCTGTCCGCCTAAAGCACGGGTTTGATAAACCAGCATTCCGTTCACATCTGTTATTCGTACATCAGCATTGTTTACTAAGCCTTTTATTGCAATGGGGCCGCTGTATTCAGGTCTGACAGGATTAGGATATACCAGTACATTTTCGTGCGTTTCACCTCCTCCGGTTGCATCACTTTTATACGATACTATTCCTTTATCTGTACCAATAAATACCTCCCCATTTGAATCCTGTATAGATATTGAGGTTATTACATTAGAAAGTAGCGGACTGTTATTAACCGTAAAATGGTGAATTTCTTCTGTTCCATCGGCTGATACCAGAAATATTCCGTTATTGGTTCCTACCCATTTTCTGTTAGCTCCGTCTACGGCAATAGCATTTACTCTTTCTGCTTCAAAAAGATATCCTGCAAAGCCGTCAACAACAGTGGTGATTTGCTGTGCATCACAACCCTGATCGCTTAATACTTGTCCGGCACAGAAAAAAACAGCCACCCCTTCGGCTGTTCCAACCCAGATTCTACCCTCTTTATCTTCGGCTATGCTTAATACATCCGCTGAGGGTAAATTACCATTGCCGGAACCTGTTCCCAGTAATCGGGATTGATTATTTGAATTGTTTTCGAGGTCTCCATTTTCAGAAAAAACAAAAAGACCGTGAGTGTTAGATCTTGAAACAATAAACCATTTTTGATTTCTGCTGTCGACGATTACATCTGTTAGGGTATTTATACCGCCCGGTGGGCGAAAGTTAAACCATTTATCATCTGCCGTTTTAACTGCAACCGGGTCCGGTGCCAAAAAGTTACTTATCCACAGGTTTCCGTTTCTGTCAAAAGCTAATCCTGTAATGTTAGTTCTTAATGCATCACCCAAAGCAGCCTGTAAAGGACTGTTATATTGACTGTAGATAGATAATTCATCATTTTTCCAGCGTATCAATCCATTGTAAAAAGAAGCAAAGTAGATTTCTTTTTCATTATTGGGATTAGGGGCAAGATTTATAATATTAAAAACGGTATCCAAAATTGGGCGGTTAAAACGATTGTAGGAATTCCACCAATTTCCGGTATATTCTAAAAAGCCATCTCTGTTGAAGGTATAGTTCCATGAGAGATTTGCTCCACCCGGTGCAACATAAGTTCTGCCATTTCGGGAGCTCATTCTGAAAACCCTTGATGTCCCCGGACTGTTGGGCCGGATTTGACTAACTGAATTAGGACTCAAGCGTACCAATCCTCTGAAAACATCTGCAACCCAAAGAACCCCACTTTCATCAAAAAGTGCATCTGAAGGTCTGACAATAGAATTATTTGTATAAATTAAGCCATCTAAATCGGTGTCATATACCAAAATCCGACTGTCTATTACATCTTCATTGTCAATTTTTTCCTGCGGTAATATCAATTTATTATTGGAAATGCGCATTCTGTTAGTACGCCAGTTTGCTTCATCAAAAACAATTTCCCATCCGCTACTTCCTTTTTTTAGCAAACGGTTATTCAACATTGCAAAAAGGCGGTTATCATAGGTAATAATGTTTTGCACTTCACCGGGCATTAAATCACCGGTATGTGGCTCCCATGACCAAAATTGAAAATTTGCTAAAATTGGGGCATCTAAAGGGGCCTTTCTAATTCCCTGAGAGGTAGCTGCATAAATAGTATCTTCCAAAAAACTCACATTATTTACACGTAGTGGGTCTCCATCTTCCCCTATATAGTAGGTATCAGCTATTTCATAAGACTCTAAATCAAGCAAAACAATTCCGAAAGCGGTCGATAAATAGGCAATTTCTTCTTTAATTGTCACATTTAAAATCCTTTTATCACCTAATATATTAGCTCTTAAAATATCAGAAACATTAGTAAACCGGCCATTTTTTAAAATGTCGATATTGCTGTTTTCGTAAATGATAATCAGCTTTTCAAGTTCTTCATGATACTTCAGTATGGTGACATCTGTATCGGCCAGACCACTGTTTTTATCAAATAGCTTGTTTGCCCTGTCAGACTTTCCATGAGAAAAAAAGAAAATGCTGGTTGCACAATACACATATTCGTTGTCTATGGCCAGAGAGTAAGCGTTTTGATGTGGTACATGAACATTCCAACTGCCTATAGGCCTTGAAAAACCAATAATAGTAGTAGAGAAGAAAAAAAATACAATTAAATAAAAGAATCTTTTGCTTCCTTTGTTGCGAGCCTGTCCGCTTTGATGAATTAACATAAATAAATTAAGTAACAAAAATCGAGTATAACAAAAATACAAACGAAATCTATCAATTACTATTATAATATGGTAAAGAGTTCGATTTTCTTCATGTTTTTCATGCTTACTTTACCAATATATTTTCAGACTTCAATAGCTTCAATTATTGATAAATAAGTTGTATTTTCGTGCATCTATAAAGGAACGATATATGGAAAATGAAAAGAAAGATTTGTCTTTAGCAAACAATCAGTACACAGCAGACAGTATTCAAATTTTAGAAGGACTGGAGGCGGTTAGAAAAAGACCGGCTATGTACATTGGTGATGTAGGGGTGAGAGGTCTTCATCACCTTGTTTACGAGGTAGTTGATAACTCTATTGATGAAGCAATGGGCGGTCATTGTGATATGATTGACATCACGATTCATGAGGATAACTCAATCACTGTTTTAGATAATGGTAGAGGTATTCCGATAGAGATACATAAAAAGGAGAAAAGAAGTGCATTAGAGGTTGTTATGACTGTACTTCATGCGGGAGGTAAGTTTGACAAGGATTCTTATAAGGTTTCCGGTGGTTTACACGGTGTAGGTGTCTCTTGTGTTAACGCCTTATCTGTAAATTTAAAAGCAGTAGTCCATAAAGATGGCAAAAAATATATGCAGGAGTATGAAAAAGGAAAGCCTGTTTATGCTGTAAAAGAAGTAGGAACTACTGATATTAATGGTACGGCAATTACTTTTTTACCGGATGAAAGTATTTTTCATGACATTAACTATAAGTATGAAATCTTATCTGCGAGAATGCGAGAATTGTCATATCTGAACAAAGGTGTTCGTTTGACAATCCGTGACATGAGAGAGAAAGATGAAGACGGTAAGGTTTTGGAAGAGTCCTTCTTTTCAGAGGGAGGCTTAAAAGAGTTTGTCGTTCACCTGGATTCTACCAGAGAGTCTTTAATTGAAAAACCTATTTATATTGAAAACGAAAGAGATAATGTGGTTGTGGAAGTCGCCATTTTGTATAATACCGGTTATTCTGAAAATCTACATTCTTTTGTAAATAACATTAATACAATTGAAGGAGGGTCTCACATAGCCGGTTTTAGAAGGGCAATTACAAGAGTATTTAAATCTTACGGAGAGAAAAATCAGTTGTTTTCTAAATTAAAATTTGAAGTAACCGGAGATGACTTTCGGGAAGGTTTAACCAGCGTAATTTCAGTTAAGGTTCCTGAGCCACAGTTTGAAGGTCAGACGAAAACAAAGCTAGGAAATTCAGAAGTTGTAGGAATTGTTGATACCTCAGTAAGTGAGGTTTTGACAAGTTATCTGGAGGAAAATCCAAAAGATGCCCGTCAGATAATCAATAAAGTCATTTTAGCTGCTACAGCCCGACATGCAGCAAGAAAAGCAAGAGAATTAGTTCAGCGTAAAAGTGTTCTTAGTGGAGGTGGTTTGCCGGGTAAGTTAGCTGATTGCTCAGAGAAGGATGCTGAAAAATGTGAAATTTATTTAGTCGAGGGTGATTCGGCAGGTGGTACAGCTAAGCAAGGCAGAGATAGAAACTTTCAGGCAATTTTACCTCTTCGAGGAAAAATTCTGAATGTTGAAAAAGCCATGGAGCATAAAATTTACGAGAACAATGAAATTAAAGATATTTTTACTGCTTTGGGGGTAAATATCGGAACGGCCGAAGACGACAAGGCTCTAAATATAGAAAAGCTAAGATATCACAAAATAATTATCATGTGTGATGCCGACGTCGATGGAAGCCACATTGTTACCCTTATTCTAACATTTTTCTTTCGCTATATGAAGCCATTAGTTGAAAGAGGTTATGTCTATATTGCCACCCCACCCTTGTATCTTGTGAAAAAAGGCAAGCAGTTTCGTTATTGCTGGACGGAAAAAGAGCGCATAGAAACAATGAAAGAGTTTGCCGGTGGTGGAAAACTGGACTCAGTACATGTTCAGCGATACAAAGGTCTTGGTGAGATGAATGCTGAGCAGCTTTGGGACACAACTATGGATCCGGAATTTAGAACTTTGCGACAAGTAACTATAGATAGTGCAGCTGAAGCAGACAGAATATTCTCTATGCTTATGGGTGACGATGTTCCTCCTCGCAGACAGTTTATCGAGCAACACGCTAAGTATGCAAAACTAGACGTATAAGAAGGTCTCAGAAATTTTAATTTGCTTTATAATCCAACCATAAAGCCAACCCTTATAACAGGATTTCTGTTGACGGAATATTGGCTTTGTAAAAGGTCAAACAGAGCCATAAAGTAAAACGCAGAATTTCTTCCAACCGGTTGAGCATAACCTCCACCTAAATAGAAAGCATCTACGTTTAAGCGTCCTCTTTCTACAATTCCTCCTGTATTGTCAATTACAAAGCCTTCCAGGTTTATAACTTCATATTCCGCATGTGCAAAGAAGTTTTCTAAAATGTAAAAGCGGCTAAATACGCTGCCTCCGTAAATATTTGTGCTGAAATTATAAGGTCTGTAATTAAAATATTGATAAATTCCTCCTAAACCTAAAGCCAGACGGTCTGTTACAAAATAACCTGCCATGGGAGATACATTAACATAAGTATATGTACCAAATCCGGCACCTATACCTCCGCCCATAAAAAATCTGTCCCATTGAAATCCCCTATCCCGCTGAGAAGGTCTGTCCTCTCGCTCCATTTCTTCTTCAAGGAATTCAATTTTTTCTTCTGCTTGCAATAAAAAAACAGAAGTAGTAAACATAAGAAAAGCTAAAAAAATGATGCGCATAGACTAAATTATAGGTGTAAAACGGCTTTTTAAGAAAACAATTTTATAAAAACTCTTTTACTTTAAACTTACGAATTGAAAACTTTGTTCAATATCTTTGATTTATTGCTTTTTTAAGCCGGAAATAATTATTCATTTAACATAGTGATATGGGTATCACTTAATTTATTAAATTTGTTAAAAATACGAGTTTTTAGTCATGAGAGATAATGAAATATTTGAAATCATCAAAGATGAATCACAAAGACAAAGAGAGGGGCTTGAGCTAATTGCTTCAGAAAATTTTGTCAGCGACCAGGTTATGGAAGCGATGGGTAGCGTAATGACCAATAAGTATGCAGAGGGATATCCCGGTAAACGATACTATGGAGGGTGTATTCATGTTGATCGTTCTGAGACACTTGCTATTGAAAGAGCAAAAACTCTTTTTGGAGCAGAATATGCCAATGTTCAACCCCATTCCGGAGCACAGGCAAATGCAGCGGTAATGCTTGCTTTACTGAATCCGGGAGATTCTATTTTAGGTTTTGATTTATCTCATGGCGGTCACCTGACTCATGGTTCACTAGTGAACTTTAGCGGTAAGCTTTACAAACCCCACTTTTATGGTGTTGAAGAAGAAACCGGACTTATAGATATGGATAAAGTTGAAAAAACAGCTATGGAAGTTAAGCCAAAGCTGATTATCTGCGGGGCTTCAGCTTATTCAAGAGATTGGGATTATGTAAGGTTTAGTGATATTGCCAAAAAGTGCGGAGCTTTCTTATTAGCCGATATATCACACCCTTCCGGAATAATTGCCAAAGGATTGTTGAATGATCCTTTACATTACTGCGATGTTATAACAACGACAACTCATAAAACCTTGAGAGGTCCAAGAGGAGGCTTAATTTTAATGGGTCAGGATTATGAAAATCCTATGGGTCTAAAAACGCCTAAGGGTGTTGTGAGAAAAATGTCTTCGATCTTTGATTCAGCAGTTTTCCCCGGAACCCAGGGCGGACCATTGGAACACGTAATTGCTGCTAAAGCTGTTGCCTTTCACGAAGCACTGACAGATGAGTTCATGACATACACGGTACAGGTGTTAAAAAATGCAAAGGCAATGTCTGAAAGCTTTATGGAAAAAGGCTATAAGCTTATTTCAGGAGGTACGGACAATCACCTTATGCTGATAGATTTGCGTTCAAAGAATATCACCGGAAAGCAGGCTGAAGCTGTTTTAGGAGAAGCGGATATAACCATTAATAAAAACATGGTTCCTTTTGACGATAAATCTCCTTTTGTAACTTCAGGAATGAGGTTAGGAACTGCTGCTCTTACTACACGAGGAATGAAAGAGTCGGATATGAAGCAAATTGTAGAATGGATTGACACCTTAATTCTCAATAAAGAGAATACAAATACGATAGAAAAAACAAAAAAGGAAGTCCATGATTTTGCCATCAACTTTCCGGTTTTTACTTGGTAGATTTATACTGATATTTCTAGTTTATTGTTTTTTTACTTTTAAAATAACCGCAAACTCTAAGTATGATTTCAGTTATGAATTTAGCCAACTGATAAAGGAAAAAAATTATACTGAAGCCTTAGAAGCTGTCCATAAAAGATTTCCTGTTTCAAGTGATTTGAAATTCTTCAATTTATCTTTAGTTGAAGTTCATGCAGGAAACGGGGATGCTGCACTTGACTATCTGAACCAAATTGTCTTTCCTGAAAAATTGTCAGAATTCGTTTTTTTAAAGTCTTTTGCACTGTTTTTAGAAGCAAGCTTTGAGGAGACAAAAAACTATTTAGAAGAAAAATCGGGGATGCTAAATGAAAATAAAAAATTGGCAAATGTCTACCTGAAAAGCCTTTTAGAGCTTACTGACTATCAAAAAGCAGTTCTATTTTTAGATACCACACAAGCTTTTGACAAAGACCAAAAGCAATTTCACCTCTGGAGCATTATTTTTTATCACGGAATAGAAGATTGTAAAAATGTAGCTGCACATGCTATGGAACTTTACAATTCGCAACAAAACCCGGGTTTCTATAAAGCCGGACTGCTAAGTCTTGCTTGCGCAAAAGAGTGGGAAATCGTTCAGCGTTATATTGAAAGGGAATCTGAAAATAATTTGAATGATACCGTTGCATTTATTAACTGGCTTTCTCATAATCAGTTTCAGCATAAAAATCAGGAAAATAAAGACAGGGCCTTTCGGTCTTATGTCAATTTTAAACAAAATCCTCAGCAGCTTTTAATGTTAGTACTGCACTTTTTGTATCAGCAATGGCTTTACCTTTTACTTATAAGTCTTTTATTTATCTGGTATTTTTTTCTTGTTCCGAAAAAAAAGAGCAAATTATAATAACTATTTAAAGTCTTTTTAGCGATTTTTTCATCATAGTTGGGTGTAAAATTCCACACTTTTTTTAATTTTATTTATATAGATTAAAGACAATAAAATCAGCCAGGTATAGCTTTGAGTTTCAATGTTGTCTTTTGGCTGCATTATTGAACAGCATATTACAAGAAAAATATTTTCTTATATAATTTAAATGTATATCTGATGAAAAAATTAATGATTGTTTTAGCTGTATTGGCTTTTGGTCTTGCAGCATGTAATAAGGATGAAAAAAATGGTGAAGCAAAAGTAGAGTTCCGCCTGATTGATGCACCTGAGCTTTATGATGAGGTGAATGTACACATTATTGGTCTGGAACTTATAAGACCCGGAGGGCCTGTCAGTTTAGCGGTTAACCCGGGGGTTTATAACTTATTGGACTTTACCAATGGGAACGATACTATAATTGCGACAGATTTTATTCCGGCCGGAAAATTAAATCAAATAAGATTGATTTTAGGTGAGGACAGCAATACGATTGTAAAAAATGGAGTCGTTCACCCTTTAAGTACTCCAAGTGCACAACAATCCGGTTTAAAAGTGAATGTAAACCATGATTTGGTAGAAGACATGGAATATGTTTTTTGGATAGATTTTGATGCTTCTAAATCTATAGTTGAAACCGGCGCAGGAGCATTTATTCTAAAACCGGTTTTGAGAGTATTTCTGGATGGTGTTTTTGGAACTCTTTCCGGCAATGTTTCTCCCGTCTTGCAACCGACTGCCGTCTCAGCTATTACAGGGTCGGATACTATTTCTACCTTTATAGACCCCAGTGGCGGATTTTATATTATGGGTCTTGATGCCGGTACTTATGAGGTTTTAATTACGCCTCCGGCTCCTGCTAATGATACGATTATATCAAATGTTGATATCGTAAATGGACAAAATACCGATTTAGGTACGGTACAACTAAACTAACTATGTGGACGGATATGCCAGTCTGATAAAAATCAGGGTAAAAGCTTTTACCCTGATTTTTTATTTTACAATTTTACTGAAAGCTTACAGCTAAGTGTTATAAAAACTATTATTTAATAAAAAAGAGTATGAGTTGTATCAGCTTTTGTTCACTGACCTAACCCATACTCCTTTTTCTAAAGCCTTATTTTCCTTACGGTTTATTCAACAATAATCTTATTGGTTACAAAACGACCTGTTTCTAAATCTGTCAGTCGAATAAATAGTAAACCTTTTTGAGCATTTTCAAGATTTATCTCTAAAAACTGGCCATAAGTAACCGTCTCATAATAAAGACTTCCTTTCACATTATAAATTTGAACTTGCCAGTTTGTGTTAATACCTGTTTCTATAACAAACTGTCCGCTATTCGGATTTGGATAAACATTAATCTTCGATGTTAAGTCCGCTTCCTCAATATTGGTAATTACAAAACTTCCTGTAGACACATCATCTGTCAGATATAGTTTATCCGGAGCACAATCAAACTCATAAATAGCATAGTAGTAGGTTGTGTTGGGTTGCATACCGGTTAGGTTTACAGATAATCCTGAACCTGAATAAACAACAAATCCATTACCCAGTTCTGTACCTGCTGTGCCGTAAGCCTGATTAAAAGTATAAGCAGTGCCGTCAGTTGGAGGCGTATCAGGACTTGCACTTTCACTAATAACTAACATTCTGCCTGTGCCGTCTCCATTTGTCCAGTTTAAAATAGCATCTGTTGAACTCAACGGATCGACAATCACATTAGAAGCATTAATTTCAGGTCTGGTACATGGAGGCAATACCTCTAAAACAATGGAACCGTCCAGCATAGGCGTTTGATCGTCTTCTGCAACTAAAAGAAAGCTTTCTGCCTCATCATAAATGAGGGCAGTAAAATCGTAAACACCGTTTGTCATAGCAAATGGACCTAAGCCATTCGTACTGCTGAGAGTTCCGTTTCCGTTACCCTGAACTAAAGTAACACTTCTTGGAACATTTGAAATATTTCCAAACTCATCCGTAGCTCTGACAGTTATATTAAAAGGTTGACCTACTATGATTTGAGAAGGAACATTTGCAAAAACTAACTCAGTAGCCTCTACAACTATCAGGTTTTCCATAGGGTCGGTAAAGATTGTACTTAGCTGAGCAATCCCTGAGCTTTCACAGTCATTAGCTGTTACTATGTCTTCGGGTAATAAAGCCAGCTGCACTCTTTCACCATCGGGAGCTGTTCCGGCTAAGAAACTGATACGTAAAGTAAAGTTTGCTGAATCATTATCCTGAGCTATCATATCCGGTACTGATGTGAAGATGATCTCGTTACTTTCAATAACACCATTTCCTATTTTAGCTGTACCATTAAACAAAGCAACCGCTTGAAAAACCTGCGTAAAGTCACTGATAGTATTTGCCGGGCCGGGGATAAATTTCAGGTCCGTAATAATTGTTGGCAAATCATCCGGATCGGAAAGGTTTGCTCCGCCATCTCTAATTGTAAATTCCAGAATCTGAACACCATCTGTAATGTTATTTATAGGCCCTGTATTTGCCGGGTTAATAGTAGGACTGCCTGAGTTTGGTACAATTACCAAATCACTTTCAGGAGCATAAAAGTTTTCAGAATCTACTTCAATATTTCCAAGACCAATTCTTGGGCGGGTACCACCACCAGAGCCATCTGTATAATATAGCCATCTAAGGTGAACAACTTCTTCATTGTCAGCATCTGCCGGAATAATTACGTTTTCAAAACGAATGCTATCACCATTTGAAAGGCCATCAGAAGAAAATTCAAGCGCACCCGGTATATCTTCAAATAGACCCTCATCTCCAACACGATACTGCAAGCGAATATTATAAATCCGGCTTCCTCCTGTTTGGGTTATTAAAGTTCCGGTCCAGCTCACGTTTAGATTTGCTCTGTTAGAAGCGTCTAAAGCAAGTAATGCACCACCCATAAAGATATTATTTACCGTAGCGCCACTTTGGCAATCATCAAACTGAGGACTGCCGGTATTGATAAAGCTAATACCATTGGAGCCTTCTCCATTTATTCGTGGCCTTGCAGATAAATTATATGCACAATTATAAGTACCGGCTAAATCATTGTATATCAAGCCGGGATCTTGCTGATTTGCATATTGAAAAGTCATACTTTCGGGATAAGTGCCTGCCGGTTCACTTGCATCCCACTCAGTGAAACTATAAGCTCCTTCACATAGCTGAAAAGGTGTTGGTAAGTCAAGGTCAGGAAGCGTTTCACCAATTAAAATAATACTTGAAAAATTAATGTTTCCGGAGTTTATCAATAAAGAATCAAAATCAGTCGCAATCAGGTCTGCCAGATAGCGAACATAAATAGTTGTAGTATCAACTTCTCCGTTTGTTTGAGTTAAATTTAATGAAGTGCTGTATCCAAAAGCCTCTGTAAGAGAAATCTCAAACTTGGCAGGAGCATTCAAACTAAGGTTTTGAGTCAGGTTTTCAGCAGCGATTTCGAATGACTGTGCAGCAGGAGTAACTCCAACTATAGTTTCAAAACTGATGGTATCCATACTTGTCCATACTGTTGGAAGAGGAACACTTGATTCAGAATAGGCTAAAATAAATTCCCCGGTTTGAGTAAAATTCACTGAAGAAGTGATGTTTCCACTGCCTGCAGCCGAGCCAAAACCACCTAAGTCAATCCAATCAGCGCCATCTTCCTGTGCGATACGTAAAATACCCGGATCAGAAACATTATCATCTGTTCCGTAACTTAACTGAATTTCTCCATTTACTATTGATGGAGCACCTGAAGAAACTTCTAAAATGTAATGTCTTACAGAAGAAACAGAATCTAAAGTAGAAGGGAGAAATTTCAGCGGAGCCGAACCTTCTATTTGCTCAAAAGTATATTTTGCAGCATTTGCAGCAGATTGAGTTATGCTGATAGAAGCCGGTCTGTAGTTTCCGGCTTTTCCGGTAGGGAAAGACAGTGTTACAGCTGTATCTGTATCTATAACTGCTGATGCAGGTCCATTGATAAATGAATTTATGCTGCCACCACTTAAAGCATAGCCGGGGCCAAAAATTAATTGAGCATTTTCGCTGGTATTTACATTTCCGGAGACCAAGTCCAGTCCTCCTTTTAAATACATATTGGTTCCGGCAACTAAGTTTCCGCTTGCTTTATCTACGATTATATTATAAAGGGTATCAGCATCTGTGACCATCGAGTTAAAATTTTGATTTCCCGTTCCATTAAAGATAAGCGTGCTTTGGCCTTCATCTATTTTGTCAACCGTTTCGCCGTAAAAGTAATTACCTCCAATGTGAATATTATTATCGAAAAATCTTGCATTACCGGTAAATGCTCCCGATATGGTTAAGTTTGATTTTATAAAAATGTCATTGTTACCGCTATTGGGCCTGAAGTTTATATTATCTGCCTGAGTGCTGATATTCAAAATGTTCAGATGCGCTGCGATAGGCTCATTGTTGTTATTCCCCTGAATATTATGTGAGTTGTTATCATCAAAGCGGCTTAAAACTACAGCACCGGTAAGCGTATATCCGGATGAACTTCCGCCCATGGAAAGATTATTTCCTACTATAATCAGACTACCTCCGTCAACGAAAGATGCATTAGATCCATAATTAGTCGATAAACTATTTTCAATATAAAACTCATTAGCATTGATCATAAAAGAGCCTGAAGTTTTAGTGCTTTGAAAATTATACATCAAAAAGTCATTGTCTGATGCAAAAACCTGCATTCCATTTCCTGAGGTAGTTATGTCTAAATTTTCACTGCAAATAAGACTCATATTGCTGTTAGAGTCAATAAAAAAGCTACCTCCTATGGTAAGTTCAATACGACCACTGGCCGGTTCGGCTCCAAATGTATTCTCGTTGGTCAATAAAAGGTTTTCAGAAACCTGAAAATCACTCGTTGCAAATTTATAAGCTCCCGAAAGGACTAAGTTTGCATAAGCTGCTGCTTGAATTTCAGTAGAGTCAGTTTGGTTATAAGAAACTGTGCTTCCACCGGAAAGCTGTCCTAATTGGGGGATAAGTTCATTTTCTAAAATAAGAGTAGCTTCGTTTTGTACATCTATCAATGCATTTAATTCAAAATTATTGGGAACAATAAGTACAGTTGAGTTTGTACCGTCTCCTAAAATTGCTTTTGCATTTGAACCTGTAACTGTCCAGTCTGCGCTTAGCTGAAAGGTATCTCTGTTTACTATGTTAAATCGCTGATCGTTATCACTGAAGTTAAGCGGGCTGTTTCCGCTGCCGTCGGCATTTTCTCCCCAGGTAGTTACATCATTCAGGTCACCGGTGGTTTTGGAATAGAAATTAGTAAAAGAAGTGGCATCAATTCCGGTCAATAAAACATCGTCAATTCGATAAGTACCCGGAGCATCAACGGTCCAGCGTAACTGTAAGTTGCTTAGATTTTCTGCTGACTGTGGTAGGTCTATAGAAACTCCGTTGTTTACCAAATCCCAGCTTCCATCATTGTCCACGTCATTAAAGGATACGCTGTTCCAGTTAATTCCATCTGCCGACCACTCTAAAGTTATTGGTGGTTTTGTGGCAGTCCTTCGGCCACCCCAAATTATACTTAAATTTTCAAAACCAACCGTTGAAAGGTTGTTGTTATAGACAAGGCTTCCAACCTGATTATTGGCAGAGCGGGCTTGAGCACCACCGGATGCACCCGGATAACCGCTTGAAGAACCGGTAGTTGCAACGCTCCAAACAGTTGCAGTATCACCGCCCCAACCGTCAGGAAAGGCAGCTACAGAACCGAAATCTTCATAAAACAGAGTGTCTTGAGCCTTACTTTCTAATAAAAAGCCGCTAAAAAGAAAGCTCAGTAAAATGACAAAAGTTAATTTTTTCATAGGAAATGTTTTGGGTGTATTAGTTTTCAGGATTTATAAATACTGATTTTAAAGAGATAAAATAAGCTTGTTGTTAATATCAATTTTAAAATATATGCAAAAATAATCAAAGACTTCGATAAAACAATTAATAGAGGTTGAAAACCCAACCAATTCTTATTTGGTCCTCTGACCAGGGCAGTCCGGTTTGCTCTTCTTCCAGTCTGTGCCAGTATTGAAGGCGAATCAGGTTGTCGTCTCCATTAATTAAAAAGTTATATGCAAAGGAAATAGTTTTTCGTGTATTTCCCACAATAAGGTCATGTGGATTTAACTCATCATATCTTACAGCAAAAACTGATTTAATAGGTTTTATGAAATATGAAGCCTGAGCCATATAGCCACCGGCTCTAAAAAAATCAGTTTCAGCATTGTATAATAGTGTTGGCTGATTGGGATAGGCCATAATTTGAAGCCATTCTAATTGAACATTCAAACCCATGTACTGAAAGGAAGCATCTGCACCATAAGTATATTTTTCACCATCTACATTTAATAATTGATATCGGCTTCCGGCGGTAACATTTTTATCTGTATATCTGCCGTTTAAACCAACAGAAAACATAGGTAAGGGGCTCACATTTAAATCCATTTCTCTGTATCTGAAACGGGTAGGGTAAGAAAGGTCCGTCCTGAAAACATACTCCAGTTTCCCGCTCGGATCATTATCTCCTGCCAAACCGGTTTCTCCAAGTCCGGTATAAGCCCCTGCATAAACTCTTAGACGTTGTCTCCACATCGACCTGCTCAGCGTTACACCCAAATCTCTGCGGTAATAAACATCTCCCCGGTTCATTTCTGCACGTTGAAAGAAAGGCATTCTTCGAAAGGGAACCATTGAATTTCTGGAAAAAGGCACTTTCTGATAACCGACCTTTATATCGACAGGCAAACCGGTATATGAAACCCAGGCATCCATTAAAAAAGGATTTTCCCCATCATATTCACTTAAGGCTAAGCCTGAAAAGTCAGCCTGCAACTCATAAGAAAAATCATGATAGTGTCTTCCGTCTATTTTAAGCTGAGCATCTTTCAGTCGGAATCTGTTCTTTCGAAAATTTGTTTCATCATCCGCATAAAAACGATAATTGTAGTAATTTGTAAAAGCCGCTCCTATTTCGATGACATGATCTTCTTTTGTAATAGTAAATTGCGCCTTTAAGGTTTGAGAAAACCCAATTACAAAGCCCAAAACAAGAAAGCAAGCAAGGCTGTTTCGATGAAAAAACCGTGTATAGAACATTTATGGAGTGTTTACCGGTGATTTAAAAATATACAATCTTTCCATATCATCACTAATTACATAGAGCTTATTATCCGGGCCAAAGACAAGTCCCTCCGGATTGATTATTCTCAATGGAATTATGAGTTCCGGCATATATGTCAAAGGGTTAACTTTTATGATTTTTCTGTCCTCATCACTCAACAACCAAAGGCTGTCATCATACCAGGTAGCATCAGAAATATCTCTTGCCAACTGAATGATTACCTTGTTTGTAACCTGAAAGTCATGGTTTAATTCAAAAATGACAATGGGGTCTTTCTCGGTAATTAATATCCACTTAGATTTTGCATGATTATAAGTAAAAGACTCAAAGCCTTTATTTCTACCACCGGAATAAGGAACGTAAACCGTTCTTTGCAAACTGAGATTCTCATGGTCGAAAAACCGGATTCTTCGATTGCTTTCTTCCACCACATAAACAAAATTACTGTCTACATAAACAGCTTCAAAATCTATACCCGTAAAGGAAGATTTGCGAATTATATCACCTCTGAGGTTTGTTTCATATAGATAGCCGTCATCGCTTACTATAAAAAACCCATCATTTGTTAGGTTCATTGTTATTCCTGAGGGCTCCGGAATAGATAAAAGGATAAATTCTAAATGTTTGGGCGTTGGCAAACGCTCTGTTTTTCTCATGTCACGCCTGTCCTGACTCCACAAGTCAAGGGGCAAATGAAGTGAAAAAAGGAATAAGAACAGAAATAAAGCCTTGAATTGAAACACTTGGGTGTTAAGGAGTTTATTCATTTGGTTTGCCCGGTGTAGGATTTATCAAAAAGAACCAGTTAGGACCGCCATCAGGAATTCTGCCATAGCTGACACCGGATTGCTGCGGACCAAAAGTCAGCGTATCTATTGCAATAAAAGTATTTTCATCTTTTTTATAAAAAATACCTATTTGCTCACCGTCTCCGGATAGTCTGAAGTTGGTGTGAATATTTGAAGCTACTGTATCATTACCGTCAGCAAATAACACTATATACTCTTTTGCTTTTAATGTCATTTCAGGAAGCAGATACATGTCCGGCTCTTCTAAATCATCGGTTATATACCAACGACCGGCAGCTAAGGTGACAGTATAGTTTCCGGGATAATACAGTTCTATCCAGTCTTCATCCTGACCAAATTCATTGGTGAGCCTGCTTCCGCGTGCAACAAACTCATTGATGAATAAAAACCCCTTGTCAATTTTATCAGACCATACATCTTCGGACATTGGCACCGGTGCATTTACGCCTTCAAAAATTCTGTCTTTTGTACATGCATTTAAAGCAAGCAAGATGACGAATAAAATTAAATACCTATGCATGATTTTTTTACAAAAATCGGCAAATATCAGCAGTTGAAAAGCTTCGGAAAGTTAAGTTAATATTAAATTTTGGACTAATGGAAAAGGAGGTTACGATTACTTTTGGATTAACTCTCTCAAACGCCTTAGTGCCTGTTGGTTTTCAAGATTTTCTACAGACTCTAAAATGTCATATTTTTCTTTAGTTGTCAGCCTGAGACTCAGGGCAACTCTTTCTTCTTTTTTACCCGGTATGTAGTTAAAATTTATCAGGTCTGTGGGAACGTCTAAAACATCTTTTACAAACTGATACATAAAAGCATTATTATAATCATGTTCTTTACTCAGATTTGAATATAGATTTCCTACCGGGGTAAACATTCTTGAAAGAAAAGTTGGTCTTCCGAAGCTGCCAAAATCGTCTTCATGTTTAAACGCTCTGATTTGAACAAAAATAACCCCACCTGTATGTTCATTAATCCAGTTTTTCATGGCATGCACATATCTGGTAGCTAATTGCAGTCCGAAGTTATCCCGAAAGCCGGCATCCATCACTTCTGTTTGCGGGCTTGTCGGTAAGCTTACATTTGGCAAAATATAGGGATACGTGCCATTCATTCTTACTGCGGAGATAAATCTTAAATTGCCACCTCCCTGTTCCTCAAATAAGTTTTTAAAATCGACAGCATCTACCACAAAGTTGTCAATTTGACCGCGGTTTAAAACCGGCCTCATTAAATATCTGACCGGTTGTGGAGAAATCAAAAGCTTTCTACCATCATTTATTATGGTAGGTGTAATAATCATTTTCGGGATAACTGCCTGAGCTTCATATTCCAGATATTCATCTAATCGCTTATCTAAGTAATAGCCATTATTTCTTAAAAAAGATTCTTCAAAAACAAATCCGCGGTCTTTATGATAAGTATGACCTCCCCATTCAAATTTTTGCCAGGGATAAAACAAATCGTTTACAACACTGGTAAAAATTAGCGGAGTTAATAAATCCTCCGCCACATTAAAACTATATGCCGGGTCATGAAAATCATCAATATTACCGAGTGTTTGTTGTAAATACATTTCCCGTGCTTGTGCAGCTCCAAACATGCCGCCACTGGCACCGGTTATCATAGTTGTATAATTAAACAATTGATTGTCCATCAGGCTGTCGGCTTTTTGTAAAATCCGGTATGTAAACATGGCAGCACTATTTCCACCTCCGCTGATAGACATTACTATCATTCTTGGTTTTTCTTTGCCTAACTTTTCTTTCCAGTTGTTTAAAATTTGCTCGTTGTGTCTGATATCTGCCTGCATATTTTCATATTCAGCCATGCCTTTGAGTTTTGCCAGAGAATACTCCGCCGGTGGAATATTGTAGTCAAGGCCATAAGCGCGATTATCAAAAATAAATAAATCGTATTTACTTACCTGATTTAGTCCAACCAGTAAAAAAATAAATAAAGCTGTCTTCCAGGAGCCCATCCAAAAAGAGAAAACCCCCGACAAAGACATCAATAAGGCAAAAAGCAGGAATATACTGGCTGCTGCCGGAATTCTAAAGGCCTCATAATCAATTAAAACACCCAATGCGGCCAATAAAAAAATACTCACCAACTGTATAACTAAGGCATTGAAATGGTGTTGCTTAAAAACGCGTTTTAGTATATTGTCATCATAGTGTTCAACACTTCGGGTGTGTCTGATTTTAAAGGTGCTGGTGATAAAGTAGTCCACCTTCATGATGTTGCTTGTTTGCTGCAGGTCTTCCCACTTTTGGGCTTTGGTTTTTGTGAGTTTTCTCAGTGGGCTGTCTTTAGGCATTCGAAAGCCAAACAATTGAAAAACATTTTTATTGGTGAAATAGAAATAAAGGCTTGACAGCATAAGGCTTGCCACAATGCCCAACAGTAAGCTTAAGATGAAATAAATTGCATTTTCCTCCCCCCGAAATTCATTATTGATTTGAAAAACAAAAATGTAAAAGGAATAGCTGGCGATAAAAAATACAGGTAAAATAGAATTATTAAGAGAAAACATGGCAAACGGCCTCTTCAATGTAGCCATAAAGGGAAAACGGTGACTGTTCAGTACATAAGTTGTAATATTCCAGGTTATCAGGAAGCCTCCCAGAGTAAGGCCTACTAAGAAGAAACTAAGGAAATTCACTTCTCCGACATATTCCGGGTCTAAAAACAGAAATGAAATCCCGTGTGTTTTGCCAAAGCTTCCGGCAATTATAAACCACAACCAAAGCCAGATTAAAAGCAGAACCAGGTGATGCTTAACATGCAATACCAATAAACGAAAAGGGAAAAAATAAGGCAGACTTTTTAAAAATTGCATATTATGTCTGTGAAATAAGCATGATTGTAATCAGTTTTTCAAAAATATAAGCTTTTTTATTAAATCAGTCTATTACGGAGGAAATGTCAGTCATTTTTTATGAAAAAAAGCACTTATCATTAAAAGCCTCATTAGTAATGTGTCTGATGTTATAAATATTAATTTTTACGTAAAAAGAGACTTTTTGTTTTTTTGGAAGAAGCTACTAAATCTTTTGGGATAAAAAATGAAAGAATATGAGTGGTAGATGTGGGTTTTAAGGCAGTTTTAAAGAATGTTTGAGGGGATTTCAACGACTAAAACAATGAGAAAAATCCGGTTTTTAATTAAGCAAAAAAAGCATGCTAAAAAAGGCTTAAATATTTTCGAACAGTTGTGTTTAATTTAAAATCATTTTTTTTATCTTTGCGTCACCATTTTGGAGAGGTGCCTGAGTGGTCGAAAGGAGCGGTTTGCTAAATCGTCGTACCGTTTACGCGGTACCGCGGGTTCGAATCCCGCCCTCTCCGCAGAATCAAAGAAAATTTCGGGGTGTAGCGCAGCCCGGTTAGCGCACCTGGTTTGGGACCAGGGGGTCGCAGGTTCGAATCCTGCCACCCCGACTTTTTGAAACGCAAAGCTTTATTTTTAAGGCTTTGCGTTTTTTGCTTTTTGGGCAGTTTCTCCTGAATAGTGTTGGCTGTTTTTTTTGTGGAAATAGATTCTTTCTAAAGGGATTTAAGGAGACGCTTATATACCTGGAAGAAGATCTCCCGGAAGCCGGATTTTATTCGTTGGATATCCCTGAGCAAAGTGAAAGTCCTGTTCTGGCATTTAACTACGACAGAAGTGAATCCGAAATGTCATTTGTCGATGCTGCAACGCTTAGAAATTATCTTCCGCAAACAAATTTTGAAATTCTTGAGGTTACTAAATTCGCTGAAATTCAAAAGGCGATGGTAAGCCTTAACTTTGGTAGTGATTTTTGGAAATGGTGTATTGCTATTGCTCTGCTTTTTCTTGCTTTTGAAATTTTACTATTACGCCTTTGGAAAAAGTAGAGAGGGAGAGAGGAAAGAAGACCCAAGAGCCCAAATTCCAAGTAGACCAAGACCCAAGGGAAAGTAGGCAGCGGCAGTAGGCACTAGGCAGGGTGAGAAGCCAAGAGACCAAGACCTAAGAGAGAAGTTGAAAGTAGAAAGTTTATAAAGTCTGAAAGGAATATGGTAGCATTTTATGGAAAAATTATGATTGCAAATTTAAGGAGAGCACAGTGTATCTAATTGTCACTCAGGTTTTTTCTATAATTTTTATTTCTTTAGGCATACGGAATTTGATTATGAATGAAGAAATAATTGTCAGCCCACCAATCAGAAAAATAGCATATTCAACTCCGAATAAGTCGGCTGTAATACCGGAAATTACAGCACCAAAGGCATAACCTAAATCTCGCCAAAGTCTGAAAGTGCCTATACTTTCTGCTCGTTGTCCTGGACTTGTGGCTTGGGCAATGGTGCTGAGGAATGTGGGGTAGACCAATGCCGTTCCTAAACCTAAAATTGCCGATATGGAAGCTAAAACATAAAAGTCGTTACTAAAGGGAATGAGCAAAATAGCCAGACCTTGTAAAAGCATTCCCCAAAACAGCATTGCTTTTTTTGAGTAATGGTCAGACATTTTACCTGTAAAAAGTTGTCCTATACCCCAAACAGTTGGATAAATAGCAGTGATTATTCCAATATTAGTATTGTCGAAATTAAGCGCAAACAAAACAATTGGGAGTAAACCCCAAATCATTCCGTCATTGAGATTGTTGATTAATCCTGCTTGTGTTACTGAGCTTAGTGTTTTGTTTTTAAATGTTGTATCAAAAAACACATTTTTAAGTTTTACAGTATTGTCTGTTTTGCCTTCTTTTTGGACAAAAACATTAGTATCTTTTACCCATAAGGCAGTTAATATAAAACCAACAATGGAAATAAAAATACCAATGTAAAATGGGTAAGGAGTGACTCCATACCTATTGGCTACATAACCTGTCAATAATGCTACTAAGCCAACTGCAAAATACCCTGCAAACTCATTTAAGCCCATTGCTAACCCTCTGTTTTTTTCACCGACAAGATCTATTTTCATTACCACTGTGCTGCTCCAGGTTACACCTTGGCTTACTCCCAGTAGCACATTGGCAAAAATAACAAAGCTCCAATTGGGGGCATACATTAACATAAACGGAACCGGTATTGCGATTAACCAACCGTATAAAAGCAGATTCTTTCTTCCAAATTTATTAGCAAGCCTTCCCGTGTAATAGTTGGCAATGGCTTTTGAAATTCCGAAGGCTGTTATAAATGAAAGTATGGCTGTCTTTGAAGCTATCCCAAATTCTAACTCAGCAAATTGCGGAATAATAGTACGTTCCATTCCAATCATTCCACCAACAAAAGCATTGATGATTACCAAAATGGTGAATTGCTTCCAATTTTCTCTTAGTCCGAGCTTTATATTATCTGTATTCATTTTTGATTTTATAGAATACAAAGGTCTGATGATTTAGTAACTAATTATTTTACAAATGATAAATAATCAACGAATTTCAGCTCTTATTCTGCTTAACGACACCTGGGTAATTCCAAGATAAGTAGAAATATATTTAAGAGGGATTTTTTGGACATAGTCAGTTGTTTCTAAAAGCTCTAAATATCTTTCTTTTGCCGTGTTAAATTGCAGACTTTCAATTCTTTTTACCGTATTCACATACTCTCTTTCAAAAAGCAGACGGAATAGCCTTTCTATGTCGTGGTGTTTATCGTATAACTTATTAAATAGAGAATCGGAATCAATACTTATAATAGTTGTTTTTTCAATGGCTTGAATGCCTTTTAGTGTTGGCTCTCCGGTAAAAAGACTTTCAGCTCTCACGATAAGTTCGTTTTCAAAAGCAAAATGCTCGGTAATATCATTTCCATCCTTGTGATAAAAAATTCGAGCGCAGCCATCTTTAACTAAATAGACCGTTCGACACCTGCTTCCAACATCCTGTATTAAATCATTTTTAGAGTAACTTTTTAAATAAATAATCTGCTCCAAGGCTTCTTTTGCCTCCTCTGAGACCTTATAAATGCTATCAAAAAAAGAATTAATCTCCACAGCTAATTAATTTTAGTTTTTTCAATGTAAAATAGACAAAACCTAACGATACTTTTTATTTTTTCCCATATAGCATAAAAAAGCCCCTGAATTCAGAGGCTTTTTTGTTTTTAAACGATTTATATTTCTAAAGATTAAATCTCATCTTTCTGAAGGTGCATTCTTAAAAACCCTGACATAGCCTTGTAAAACTCGAAGCGATTTTCTTCATTCAGGAAGCCGTGTCCTTCATTTTCTTTTACAAGATATGGAACACTGATATTTCTTTCGCGAAGAGCGTTTACAATCTGATCGGATTCCGCTTTGTTAACTCTTGGGTCTTTGGCACCCTGAGCAACAAATAACGGAGCTTGTATATTATCAACCTGATAAAAAGGAGAGTTTTCTCTAAACATAATACTGTCTTTTTCAGGATGCCCAACCATTTCGTGCATCATATCCAATAATGGCTCCCAGTAAGGAGGAATCGTTTTCAGGAAAGTAAACAAATTGGAAACGCCAACATAGCTGATGCCGCAAGCATATAATTCCGGGGTAAGTGTAAGTCCCGCTAAAGCAGCATAACCACCATAACTGGCTCCGTAAATTGCAATTCTGTCCGGGTCTGCAATACCTTCATCAATCAACCACTTAACGCCATCTGTTACATCGTCTTGCATGGTTTGTCCCCATTGCTTAAAAGAAGACATCCAAAATTCTTTACCATATCCGGTAGATCCTCTGAAATTCATTTGAAATACAGCATAACCTCTGTTGGCTAATAATTGCACTTCAGGATTAAAACCCCAGTTGTCTCTTGCCCAAGGTCCACCATGAACATTCACTACAACCGGTAAATTTTCTGCTTCCTTGCCAACCGGTAATGTTAAGTATCCGTGAATAGTTAAACCATCTCTTGACTGATAAGTTACAGGCTTCATCTCAGCCATTTCTTCTTCATTTAATTCAGGGTTTACTTCTGCTAAAAACTCAAAAGTGTCAGCTTTTCTGTCATACAAATAAAAGGAACCCAAAGACCTGTCAGAATAGGTTCTTACTACCATCATGTTCTCATCTTTTGTAGAGCTTGTAATGCCGTATTCATATCCGTCAAACTCTCTGTCAAGTCTTTTGATAACATCCTTCATTTCATTGTCAATAACATATCTTTCTCTTTTCCAGGAAGTAAAACTTACTGTGGTTAATACTTTTCTTTTTCTTGAGTAATTTAGTCCTGAAACATCAAAATCCGGATTTTTGTAAATTTCCTCAATTTCCTCTCCGGTTCTGATATCCATCTTAACAACAGCTGTTTTATCTCTGTTTAAGTTAGATAAAGCATAGACATTTTTGTTATCAAAGGTGAAAAACAAAGGGCTTATAGACTCCGTAAAAGGAACTGTTTTAACCGATTGAAATTCATCCTCTTCAGTTTCTCTGTAAAGCAAAGTAGTGTTAACTCCGCCTTCAATTTTTAATGCTACGCGTATTTTTCCGTCGTGATCAGTTAACCAACCCATTATAGGGTTGAACATATCGGTGTTTTCGGCTAATTGTTCTAAATCACCGGTCACTATATTTAGTCTGTAAGGCTCATGAAGCTGAGGATTGTTTTTGTTAAGCCCAATTATCATTTCGTCTTCAATATCTTCCAGCTCATCTATGATTTGTGCTCTGACATCTTCAAATGGTGTTAAATCTCTTTGATTTGAACCGTCTTTATTAACCGCATAAATTCTGTAATTTTCATCTCCACCACGGTCGTTTAGGTAAACAAGTCTGTCATTATTTGCCCAAAAGTAGGCCATTATATCACGATGCTCGCTATCCGTAATGCGCTTAACATCTCCGGTTTCTCTGTTTTTAACATGTATGTTTAAACGGTTTTCATAAGGACTCAAATAAGAAATATATTTGCCATTCGGAGAAATTTGAAATCCTGTCTCTACCGGGTTTTGAAAAAAGTGTTCAACAGGTATACTTCCTTCATCCATTTCAATTAATTTCAAAACTTCTAAAGAATCATTAACAGGATCAATCAAGGGAAAGTTTGATTCTCCGTTTTTAGCAGTTTTTTCTCCATCAGACTCATTACAGGCGGTAAAAAAGGGAACAAAGCTGACTATCATAAGTATTAAAAGGTTTCTTTTCATTTTCCGGTATTTAAATTTTAAGTTGCAAATTTAATAAAAACATTTTTATTCTTTCTAATTCTAAACAAAAACTAAAATGTAATGTATCTCAAGCTTTAAGATATTAAGCCGAATAGATTACTTTTATTTTTTTAAAAAAGCGTAAGTTCGTATTTAAATGAAAAGCTATTATAAGAAAAAAGTCATTGAGGCAGGCTGTGATGAAGCCGGCAGAGGGTGTATTGCAGGTCCCGTTTTTGCGGCAGCGGTAATTCTGCCCGCTGATTTAAAAATTGAGGGATTGAACGACTCTAAACTACTTTCAGCAAAGGAAAGAAGTCGATTACGCACAGAAATAGAAAAAAAAGCTATTGCCTGGTCTGTTGCAAAATGCAGCGAGGACGAAATTTTTAAACACAACATTCTCAGAGCTTCTTTAATGGCTATGCATAAAGCATTGAGGGGCCTATCTGTATATCCGGAGTTTATATTAGTGGACGGAAACCGATTTGTCCCTTTTGATGAAGTAGAGCATTTTTGCGTAATAAAAGGAGATTCAAAATTTACTTCTATTGCCGCGGCATCTGTGTTATGTAAGTTTTACAGAGATGAATATATGCTTGCATTACATGAGAAGTATCCGGTTTATAAGTGGTCAAAAAATAAAGGCTATCCGACTATCGAACACAGAAAAGCTATAACAACTTATGGTTCTTGTGAATATCATCGAAAGGGTTTTCGCCTCTTATCGGAAAAGCCGGTTGAAAAGCTGTTTTAAGCAGTGTTGAACTAAGGTGATTTTTGCCAAATTTCAGCCGGTATGCTAAAATCAACGAGAAGCTTTTTAACAACATTACCTTTCACAATATGCTGATTCACAATTTCTTCAACATCCCCGGCTTCTACTTTTCCATAGACAATTCCCTCAGGGTAAATAACTACTATGGGGCCGTATTCACAAAAATCAAAGCATCCGGCTCGCTGGGCTCTCACTTCTGAATTCAGCTTTTTATCCTTCAACAATTTCTTAAAAGCGCCTACCAATAAAAGCCCGTTTCTTTCTCCGCAACAGGTTCGCCCCCCTTGCTTTCTTTCATTGGTACAGACAAAAATCTGATGATTATATGGTGTATTTGATTTCATAAGGCTTAAAAATAAGTATTCGCTCCATATTTTTTTAACCAGGCTTCGCTTTCTCTATAATCAGGCATAACACTTTCCACGCATTTCCAATAAGCAGAAGAATGATCTCGGTGAATGAAATGTGCTAATTCATGGACAATCAGGTAATCAACTATCTTTTCGGGACACAAGAGTAATCGGGTAGAAAAACTTAAATTGCCCCGGCTGCTGCAACTGCCCCAAACTCGTTTGTTATTTCTGAAACGAACTTTTTTAACCTCTACCTGAAAGTGTTGACGATTTATGACATCGACTTTATCTACCATATAGGAGTTGAAAAACTTAGCCAAAGCTCTTGCTAATGTTTCCGAAATTTCTTTTTTACTTCTTTGTATATGAGCCAGAATGTGAATCTCATTATTTTTAATACTTATTTTTTCCCGATTTTCTACTACTAAGAAATTTATTGAATAGGTCTGCCCAAAAAGTTTTAGCTCGTTAATTTTAGAGTAATCTTTATAAAGTTCTTTTTTTCTTTCAAAAAAGTCAGGAATTTCTTGCAATTTTTGATTTGCCCAATCTGTATACTTAGAAATGTAAAAGTTTTTTTCATGTTTATTCATTCCTTTCGGTAAACGAATAATAACACCTGTTTTACAAAGGGAAACACGGGAATTTGATCTTTTTTCAATGTAAACATAAATGTTTACTGCGTAGTTGTTGAAGTAGATGGTATCGTGAAGCGTTTTATTTATTGCTCCTGCCATTTTCTCTTCATTATTTATTTACTTGATTGATATACTTTTCAATAGCCATTGTCATTGAAGGAGTGTCTTTGGTTGGGGCTTTTATCTGCATTTCGAGTCCGGCATCCTGAATTGCTTTTTCCGTGTAAGGTCCAAAGCCACCAATCCGGGTCTTGTTTTGCTTAAAATCCGGAAAGTTTTCAAAAAGAGACTTTAATCCGGCAGGACTAAAAAATATGATTGCATCATAAGTAAGATCTTTGAGGTCAGATAGGTCAGTGCTGACTGTTTTGTACATAATTGCCATATCAAAGTTGACATCATTTTTTTTCAGGGTATCCAAAGCATCTTTCTTGTGCACATCAGAGCAGGGAAGTAAAAAGCGCTCTTTTTCTTTATGTTTGATAACCAGTTCGATTAAGCTGGAATTGCTTCCGTTACCAAAAAACACTTTTCGTTTTCTGTATAAAATATACTTTTGCAAATACAGCGCAATTGATTCAGAAATACAAAAGTATTTCATGTCCTGCGAAATTTTTAATCTTGATTCTTCACAAATTCTAAAAAAGTGATCAACGGAATTGCGGCTATTGAAAATCACAGCAGTGTATTCCGGTATTTCTATTTTGTTTTTTCTGAAATCTTTATAAGAAACGGGCTGAACTTCAATAAAAGGACGAAAGTCTACCTTTATCTTATATTTATTTGCAATGTCAAGAAATGGAGATTTTCCATTTTCAGGTGGGGGCTGAGATATTAGAATTGACTTTACTGGAGGTGCAGTCTTATTTTTTGCCATACAAACTAAAGTTTGGTTTTATATCAATTGCGCATTTTGTAAAATTTTAATAAATAAAATCACGGGCACAATTTCAAGAGTGCAAATATACAAAAAAAACAACTTTTTTTCTGTTAAAATATAATTTTTCCCAATAATTAATCCTTTGATAACCCTCATAGCAATTACAAGAAACACTATTACAATTGATATGTAGGCTGAAATAGCAGAAACCTCAGGCGTAGAAAAGGCTATTAACAAGCTAAAAGGAATTAAAAGAATTCCGGTTGCCTTATATATTTGCCAACAGTTAAAGCTGAATAAGCGCAATGAACTACCAAAAGGAAATATTAATGCCATAATCCGTATCAGTAGTGTTTTAGATAAAAATAACAATACGATTATTCCCAATATCCATAAGAAAACTGAAATACCCGCTTTGTTTAATGTAATGCCCAGCAAAGGAAGTAGATAAAACAGCCATAAGCTGAAGCTGATTAAAAAAACAATATTCAATAGCAGATAAGAAAACTGAACACCTATTTTTTGGTCATAATAAATTTGCTTAGAAATGGTTACGCTGCTTAAAGAGCGCCAGATATTCTGATAGTTTCTGCCGGTGACGTTTTTTGTTATGGCAATCAAGAGAGTCAGTACAAGCAATATAAAAAAAGCAGTATTCTGATTGGTTTTTATTTGCCGGGCATTGATTACTAAAGTTGACGTTTTGCCTGGTTTATTAAGTATGTCGTGTTCAAAAAAATGTTTGGGATATTCTTTAGATGGGAAAAGTATTTCCTTTGCTTCAAAGTCATCATAGGGCCCGTTATTTTCTACAGCTGCCTCAGCGAAAAAAAAAGTACTAAACAAAACTACACATAAAATTATGCTATATAATGAATTCATTTTTGGAAACATTATACACATAAGTTCATTTTTTTAATCTTTAAAGTTAGCAAAAAGCAATTATTGAGCTCATTCATTTTAATATTAACGGACTTTATAAATTTTACGTGTCATAACATGATTACCATTGTTAATGCTAAGAATATATTGACCTGCAGGAATCCCGGTTAAGTCAATTTTAGATAAGTAATAACCCGGAGAATTCTCATTTAGCTGTTGTTTGAAAATCGTTTTTGCACCCATGTCCGTAACCGTCAACTTCAGATTTGCCTCTTCAAATAAATAATACTGTAAAGTAAAGTGATTTTCAAAAGGGTTAGGGTAAGTACCCAAAATAGTCATTGGAATTGATTTCTCAGGACTGCTTGAAAAAATAGAAGGTGCCGGTGCCAAAGAAGGGTTTGGAATATCCTGAACAGAACCCGTTGGTGACTCCCTGAAAAAACGCTCCTGATGATTTACAAACCAGGATGCAGCCCTGCTATCTTCATAAATTCTTTCGGTAACTGTTGGCACATGATACCAATCTGCCTGGGTTCTGTCTTCTGTGATATCTAAAATTGTGTAACCTCTTTCTGTAATGTTGGCCCACTGAACATGACTATTGGCAGCTTGTATTAAGTTCAAAGGCAACTGGAAAGGGAATCCGGGCGATGTAATGCTTGTTGTTACAACTTCTACAGCCACATTATTTCCACTGTTATCTATTAGGTTATTCGCCCATGAAGTGTGGATGTCACCGGTTAAAACCACAACATTCTCTACATTATTCCCTAAAATATCATTGTATAAATTAGCTCTTTCAGCCTGGTATCCGTCCCACTGATCGGCATTTAAAACCTGACCCAAAGCCCTTAAAGGAGCCATCATCACCTGTTGCCCAATTATTTTCCAACGGGCATTTGAGTTAGTCATTTGATCTATCAGCCAGTTATACTGCACATCTCCCAACATAGTTCTGTTTGGGTCATTCAAATCTGAAGAAGTAACTCCTAAAGGTTCATCTCTTGCATATAAACGGGTATCTATCATTATAAAATCGACCAAATCTCCAAAGGAAATATTTCGCCAGATTCGTTCAAAATCAGAAGGGTCGGGTCTTCTCATTGGCAACCATTCATAATAGGCGGTGATAGAGTTACCTTTTCTATCAAACCAGTCACCCTGAGAAGCATCATGATTTTCTGCACCGCCAAACCATGAATCATTAGCACTTTCATGATCATCCCATACAACTATCCAGGGGTAATTTTGATGTGCCAGTTGTAAATCCGGGTCTAAACGGTAATGTGAATAACGAATTCGGTAGTCTTCTAAAGTTACAGTTTCGTGATCCGGATTATGTGCTCTTTCAGCAGTAAAGTAACCGTATCCGCCCGTTTCATATTCATATATATAATCCCCAAGATGAATCACCAAATCTATATCATTTCTGCTTGCCATTCTTTCATAAGCATTGAAATACCCTGCCTGATAGTTCGAACAGGATACTACAGCTACTCTTAATTGATCAACATTACCGCTTGGAGCCGTTCGTGTTCTGCCAATAGTGGAAGTTTCTCCTAATGCATTAAATCGAAAATAATACCAGGTATTCGCTTGCAATCCATCAGCATCAACATTAACCGTGTAATCCTTACTTGCATCCGTTGATGTATTACCACTATTAACAATTTGGTTAAAGAGGGTGTCTAAGGCGATTTCCCATTCTACATCAATAAAAGCCGGGTCATTGTCTCCGGGGGTTACTCTCGTCCATAAAATGACTCTGTCTGCCAATGGATCTCCACTGGCCACTCCATGATAAAACGGAGCAAGTTCAGGGTTTAAACTAAATCTCTTAGCCGTTGCCTGCAAATCAAATATGCAGAGATAGATAAATAGGGCTGTAAAAACGAAATAAGTACTTTTTGTAAACTTCATAATTGCTTTAAAATTGATAAACAAGGTTGGTAATTATTTGATAAAAAGTGGTTTAATTGACTAAGGTTAATTTTTATTTACATCAAAGTCGCTCATGTCTGTTGCCTGACTTGTGCTTTCAGAGGGTTCGAGCTCTTTTAATTTTGGTAAATCTTCCGGTCCGTTAATACCGAAATGTTCAAGAAATACTTCACTGGTTGCATATAAAACAGGCCTGCCGGGGCTATCCGAGCGACCTTTAATGGAGATGAGTTCTTTCTCCAGTAATTTATGTATAGTATAATCAGCACTAACGCCTCTGATGTTTTCAATATCTGATTTCGTTACAGGTTGCTTGTAAGCGATAATTGCCAAGGTTTCTAGAGCTGCCGCAGACAGTTTCTTTTTTTCCTTTATGTTAATTTGCGTTTTAACTATTTGATAATAAGGTTCTTTAGTGTAGAACTTGTATCCCATATTGACCTTTTCTACTGAAAAAGGAAATTCATCACTATTGTATTTTGTAATTATCTTTTCAAGTAATAGTTCAGTCTCCTCAAGAGAAAAAGTTTGTTGAAAACATTTTTCTAAAGCCTGCAAAATTTCTTCGGGACTGATAGACCCGGTGGAAGAAAAAATAAGGGCTTCTATATGTTGCTGTATGTTTTGCATAACTCCAACAAAAATAAACAAACTGTTTGAATTTTATGTACTTAAAAGCTTTATAGAGAAACACTTTTTTTTGAAATTAAGAAACAAAAACAAAACTGGCACATTATGTGTATTTTAGCATTCTGAAAGTTTTAATTAAGTGACTTGATTGTGAAATCAATCGGGTTTAATACATATAAAATTTAGTATATGAAAAACCTTATACTTTTAGTTGTCTTAAGTATTTTTACTTTTTCTGAGTCTGCTTATTCACAAAGCAGAGTCGTTTTTACAGAAGAAAGCAGCGAAACATATGTTTTCAGAAACCAACAGGCACAATCCCAGTCCGGGTCTCAGGTGTATGTAAACAGAATTATCAATTTACTGGGCAGAGGCATTCAAAAACCGGTCAATCAAATACGCTTTGATGTAAAAGTAGATTATAAGCTGGAATATATAACTTCAAGCGGAAATATTGCAGAAATAGCCCTTTCAATTCCTGAAATGTCTATTGCAGGGGACTATCTCTACAAAGGTTTTCCCATAGCTGAAGAACTCAAGCCCTCCGCAATTGGAGCGGAAGTTTCTCTTCAGGGAAGAGGAGGAGAGTCTGTTTTTTATGAAATGCGTCCAATTATTTTTCAGGGCGTTCCATTTCAACTTTCAATAACAGAAATTCCGGATACATTCACAGTCAGGCGATTAAATTTGAACCGGATAAATCTGATTTATGATAATAATTCTTTAGGTGCATTAAGCCAAAGGGTTCAACTTATAGATGCGTATTATTTAAGTGAAAGTCAATTGTATGATGTAAATAGAATTTTAAAAAGTATTGACCCATATAATCTGGAAAAGATTGATGAAAATCAACAAAAATTGAGTCAGGCAGAGCTATTGCTTCAGCAAATGAGTAATTGGAGGTTTCCTCGCCTGTTGCCCTTAAGCTCCTATGATCCCGTGAGCTATGTACCAAAATTTAATGCAGCGGGTATGCAGGCTGCTGAGGTGAGAAATGAGTTGCAAGAAGTAGCCGGAAATCTGGATAAAATGTATTACGACAGAGGTATGCAGGCATTAAACAGAAGTGATTTTGAAAGTGCTAAAAGTGATTTTCAACGGTCTCTTCAGTTCAATCCGGATGCTTCAATAGTTGTTTTTCAATACGGATTGACGCAACTGGCAATAGGAGATACCTCAGATGCTATCACTACATTGTTAAGGGCTGAGAAAATGTCTCACGAAACAATGAGCATTCCCAGACAGATAAATCGTGCATTGAAAGATATCTATGACGGAGATATAAAAACGGCAGAAGAAAAATTTCAAAAAGGCGATTTAAACGATGCCTATTACTATTTTGACAGAGCGCTTTACGTTTGTAATCAATCTCAACAGTTAGCTTGTACTCAGGCAGCAAGAGAGGGGTTTAGCAAAACTACTGAAGCAATATTTACCGCTTTTTTAAGTGATAAGGAAGCCGCAATGGGAAAGGAAAATTATAATGAGGCTAAAAGCATTTTGGATGAGGCCAAAAAGTTTGCCGGGGAGCACGATATAAGCAGAGGAGAGGCCAGAGTAGCTGATGCTGAAAAAAAGCTGCATCAAAATATTTTCGACGAAGAGGTACTACGAGCTAGAAGGTTTGTACAAAACAATGCTTATGAAGAGGCTTTTGAAGTTTTGGAAAGTGCATACAGCAGACAGGAAAATTATAACATTAAAGTTTCTGAAGATTGGAGTCAGTTAACAAAAAAAACAGCAGAAGAAAAAGTTTTAGCTTTAAGCAATCGCGGTCAATCTTTTCTGAATCAAAACGACTTAAGAGGTGCTGAAAGAATATTGAGTGATGCAGACAGAATCAGTAAAAAATATAGGATTGAAAGTAAGCCAGAAATTAGTGAGGTATTACAGGATTTAAATCAGAACATTGTTGAATTGGTATGTCAGAATGCATCAAATACTATTGATAATTTATTGACTAACGCAAATGGATATGAAGCGGAGAAAATTTTTATTCTGGCAAGAGGAGAACTTGAGAAAGCGCTGAAAGTTGCTAAGGAAAACCAAAATTGTGCTTTATCAAGAGCAGATATTGAAAACAGAATTGAAGACATTGCTTCAGCAGCAATTTATCAGTCAAAGCTAATGGACGCAGCTAAAGATATTACAGCCAGAAGATATTCAGCGGCAATTGAAAAGTATATTTCAGCAGAGCAAATATTTATTGAAAACAGACTGGAATTAAAAGGAATTGAACATCTCAATTTGAATGAATATGTTGAGTATAGGCGAAACAGACAACTCTCGGAGGCAACAGTTCAGTTTCACCTTAACAATAGTGACTACGAAGAGGCTTTGAGTATGATTCATTTTTTAGCAGATAACAGATACAGCAGTGCCACTATCAGAGATCTTCAGCGACAACTTGGAAAAGCATTTGCTCAAAGAGATTTTTTTCAGACTCAACCTCCACAGCCCAGAAATAAAGTTAGTGAGTATACAGAAGATAAGCGAAGACTACGTTTTTTAAGAAGAGCCTATATGAGAACATGGAAAAGCTTATAAAATTAGTTTCCGGTTACGAAAAAGGCTGTTTATTTTTATTTTTTTTACTTTCCTGTAATAGCGTTTCTATGTCACATGATGCAGATGATATAAAGGTTATTGCTCACCGTGGAGCCAGTGGTGTGTTTCCTGAAAATACGATTGCAGCTATTCAGGCAGCCTATGAAATGAAGGTAGATTTTATTGAGATAGATGTTCATCAAACTGCTGATAAAAAAGTTGTTGTTATTCATGACAAAACTGTTGACAGAACAACAAATGGAAACGGAAAGGTAGGAGAGCTCAGCATTGAATATATTCGAAGCTTAGACGCAGGGCTTTGGAAGGACAAATCTTTTGCCGGCGAGAAAGTCCCGCTGCTTGAAGAAGTTTTTCCTTTTATTGATAACAACACTCAATTGTTATTAGAAATAAAAAAAGGGGATGATTTTTATCCCGGAATTGAAGAAAATATTTTAAATATACTGCTAGAGCACAATATGCTTGACAAGGTTATTATTCAATCGTTTTACCCGGAAGTTTTAGTGCGTTTAAATACACTTAATCCCGAACTCAGGTTGCATCAACTTTTAGTACTTTATGCCCCCGGACTGCCCTTTCATATAGACACTTCCCCCAGGTTTAGAAACTTAAAAACACTTGATTTTGTTGAGCAGGTTAATATTTACAGTAAGTTTGCTTTTCGTCCGGTAATTAATAATTTACGAAAAAATAATTTTGGAACTTTTGTTTGGACTATTAATGAGGTAAAGGATCTGAAAAAGTTTATGAACAAACCAATAAATGGAATTATTACAGATTATCCGGAGAGAATGTTGGATCTTAAAAAGGATTAAACAGATATTTTTCATGCTACCTTAATGTATTCGGTTATTTTTTTACAGAAAAGCTCATTATCTTTACAATTCAAGTACCTAATTTAATGAAATCAATATTCTTAGCAATTGCTTCTCTTTTCATCAGTTCCGTTTTATTTGCACAAACTATCACGCATGGCCCCATCATTGGTGGCGTAACTGATAATTCAGCACGCATCTTAATAAGAACGGTTGTTCCTTTTTCTTATCAGTTACAAATATCACCAACAACTAATTTTTCTCAGGCAACAATTTATTACGGACAGACATCTACTTCAGATTACAATTTTTCCATAAAGGATGTCAGTGGATTACAATCCAACACACGTTACTATTACAGAGTAGTCATCGGAGGTTCTGTAGTAGCCGGTCCGGACTATTTTTATACCTTTCCCTGTGTAGGAGAAAGCATTGACTTTGCTTTTCATTTCGGGTCGTGTACAAATAATAATGTTCAAAATGATGTGCTTTTTGATGTGATGCAAAACTATAACGCTCGTTTTTTTCTGCATTTAGGAGATTGGTTATACCCGGATACAACAGATAATTTACCGAACAACACAAATTTTTATGCAAATGATTACGATTTGATTGTAGGTTCATATAAAGGTAGGTACAGTTACCCCAGAATGAGTGAATATTTAAAAAGAGTCCCTGTGGATTGGGTTTATGACGATCACGATTATGTTAATGATAATACTTCCCGAACTACAGCATCTTATACTAATTTTGGAGTAAGTCCAACCATAATGGAAATTCCTTTTCCTCCACAAACGAGAAGAAATCTTATAGAAGCTTATTACCGCTTTTTTCCGGGTTATGAGGAAGTTGATAGTACAGAAGGGATTTTCCATAGTTTCCGATTCGGGAATACGGAGGTTTTTATGATAGATAATCGAAGTGCAAGGTCTCCAAATACAAATTCACTTAAAAATGTGAATGGGCAATGGGTTTTTGATCCGGATCCTGACCATACTATGCTGGGAGATGTTCAGCGGGCATGGCTGTTGGACAAGCTCAAAAATTCCACCGCAACCTGGAAATTTATTGGTTCAGGCACGGCTTTTAACAGAACCTATGGAGATGCGTTACAATCTGCTTTAAATCTTCCAAATTTAGCCGGATTGCCAATTTCAGCTTTGTTGGTTGATTCATGGAGTGGATTTCCATTAGATCAGGATACGCTTATTAATTGGATTAATGCACATAATATAGACGGTGTGGTGATGATGAGTGGTGATACACATACATCCGCTATTGGCAATGCGCAAACAGGAGGCATCACAGAAATGATGGCCGGCTGTTTATCCCAAAGTAATTCTACGCTATACACTACTGTACCGTTATTAAATCTGGGATTAGTATGGTCTGAAGGCGGACAAGGAATAGATGGAAATTTAAATACAAACAATGCTTTTGGAAATGTAGAGGTTTTTGGAGACGATTCTGTAAGGCTCACTTTAATTGATGAACAGGAAAGTGTTTTAGCAACTTATACTGTTTATAGTTGCAGTTATCAAAGTGGCTTAACTATGCAGGTAGATTCAGTACAGGATTTACGTTGTGCTGATATTGAGGATGGAAAAGTATATTTATCTGTACAGGGAGGAGCTGCACCCTATCAATTTTATGTAAATGGAGTTGAAAAAGGAAGTGAACCGGTTTTAAGCGGATTACCTGCCGGTCGTCACCTTATAGGACTTAGAGATTCTAATGGATGTTCTTTAGAAGCTTGTGTGGAAATTGAATCTCCCCCTTTACTGGAATATGCTGTAGAAGCTGAAAATGTTGTCTGTCATGGCGATACAAGCGGAAGTATTCAATTAAGCATTAATGGAGGTGTTCAGCCTTATCAGCTTAATTGGGAAAACGGCCAAACATCTCAAAACTTACAGGGGTTAAATGCAGGTTTGTATATTTTTGAAATCGAAGATGAAAATAATTGTGTTTATACCGATACAGTAACTATTTCTGAACCTTTGGAATTAACAATCAATGCTCAGACCTTTTCCCCGAATTGTCATGATGAATCAAGCGGTAGAATTTTTATAAATACTCAGGGAGGAACTGCACCATACGGATATATCTGGGCAGATGGAAGTTTGCAAGCTAACCGACAGGGTTTATCTGCGGGGAACTATGCAGTTACCGTTACAGATTCTAAGGGATGTGAGGCTATCGGTAAATACATACTTTCAAACCCGGATCCAATTGAAGTATCTATAGATACAGTTTTTCCAACTTCAGGTCAATCAAATGGTGCGATAGATTTAACTGTCAGCGGAGGCACAGCCCCTTTTTCATATAGCTGGAATACCGGTGAAACAGTATCGCTTTTAGAAAATCTTTCAAGTGGATTTTATCAGGTTACTGTTACTGATGCCAGAGGTTGTGAAAAAATCGTAGATGTCTTTTTACCCTTACAAACAGGGATTTCCGGGGATGTGGAAAGTCCTAAAATAAGTGTTTTCCCAAATCCGGCGGGTGAAATTTTTTACATAGCATTAAATGGTTTTCCTGAAACTAAAGCAGAGATAAAGCTTTTTAATAGTGAAGGGAAATTGTTGGTTGACTTTGTTGCAGAAACTTTTCAAAATGCATTGATTCCTATTGACATTAGTGATTTGCCGGGAGGTTTCTATCTGTTGCATTTTGATACTAATGAGCATATCTACAGAGAAAAACTTTTTATACAACGATAATTTTTTGCTTAATTTAATCAGGATTTTATAATTATTTAATACTGCAGAAATCAAATCCAATTATAAATTCATAATTTAGCCTTTCGATTGATTACTTATGTATAAGAAAACGTACAATTTTTGGGTTTTAATTTTTGCTTTTTGCTTTTTACTTGGAAAGGATACTAAAGCGCAATTATTACCTTCTTTTGGTGATTCAAGAGTGGGTTCAACCGGTTTTCAGTTTCTGAAAATCGAACCCGATGCAAGGTCAGCTGCAATGGGAGGAGCTTTTATTGCTGTTGTTGATGATGTATCTTCCCTGTATTGGAATCCGGCAGGACTAACCCAATTAGATTCCCAAAAACTTCACCTTCAATTATCACATTCCAGTTATTATTCAGCCATAAATTATCAATATGCAGGAGTTGCATGGCGTTTGAGCAGTCAGAGTGTAATAGGTGCTTCTTTGTATTATTTAAATACAGGAGACATGAATGTAACAACGGAGTTTATGCCTTTTGGAACAGGTCAAACATACAGGGCGGTCAATATGGCGGCAGCCCTTTCTTTTGCTCAGGTTTTGACTCAGAATTTTAGTTTTGGAATCACCGGAAAGTATATTAATGAAAGTATTGCAGAAGTTACCGCACAAACGGCCGTTGTTGATTTTGGTTTTCAATATGATGTAGGCTTGGCAAATTTAAGATTTGCTGTTGGAATTAATAATTTTGGTTTTAATACCCGCCCAAAAGGAGAAATTGAGCATTTGACCTTAAACGGTCCTCAGTTAATAGATGAGTTTGAGGAAATTGCTGTTCCTGCTATATTCAGACTTGGTCTGGCTTGGGATCCTTTAGTTTTAGATGACCATAGAATAACGGTTTCCGGGCAATTGAATCACCCGACAGACAATAATGAGACGTTTGCCTTTGGCACCGAATATACTTGGAATCGTTTTCTCTTTTTTAGAGCAGGATATGAATTCGGTGTGGATGAGGGAGGGTTTCCGGCTTTTGGTTTTGGTATGCAGTATGATCGTGATTTTGGCAGACTCAGTTTTGACTATGGTTTTACAAATAAAGCAAGTTTAGGCAATATACATAGATTCACTATAGGGCTTTCGCTCCTTTAACAGAAGATTTAAATGAAAAATTTGATAAAGATGAAAAGCAACTTACGCTTATATTTACTACTTGCAAGCCTTGGCGTATTCTTGCAGAGTTGTGATTTTTTGTTTGGTTCAAGAGAAGATGAAACAGTAGATGAAGTCTTTGAGCAAGGCAGGATAGACCCGAATCTCATTCCTGAAAATGTTGGTTATGTACCTATATTTCCTTATTGGGAAGGATTTGATCAACCCAGAGATGTTTATGTCGGATACGATGAAATGGTTTATGTTATAGACAACCGGGGAGTTAATATTCTGGATAGAAAAGGAGAATTGCACAGAACTATAAATATCCCTAATGCAGGGAAGGTGGTTCAAAGTCGTCAAATGCATACTTATGTAACCGGAAGAGCAGATGTTGAAGTGGGTGGTCAAATGTTTAATTTAGCAGCAGTTTACAGAATTTTGGGTGCTTCTACTTCCGGAACTCCGGAAATTATTGATACATTGATACATCCTTTTGCTGATGCTTCAAGAAACAACACTTCCTTCAGACCTAACGACGATCCTCAGGTTGAGTTTACCGGAGTTACTACATTGGCGGACAATACCTTATATGTCTCCCGCAAAGGGCCGAGAAATGATTTGACAGCTATATCCAGACCGGATAATACTATTTTGATTTTTAATAATGCCGGTGAAAATACCGGGCATACCTCAGGCTTAAATCCCGTAACATCAAACCTCAGGAGTGTACTTGATGTGGGCGGTATTGCTTCGTTTGCAGCACCCCCGCAAAGTTTAGGTGGATTTTCTACCAGTGGGGACTTTTTGTTGGTACAGCAATCTCCGCAAGCAGAATATAAGGTTTTATGGATAAAGAGAGTCATTGACCCTGAAACAGGTATACGTTTTGAAGAAAATGCAAATTTAGTTCAGTTTGATTTTACTCGTGCTGACCGTTTTTTATATGAGCCTAATCGCTTTAAGAAGCCTTCAGATGTTTATGTAGCTACTGATGCTCAGGGCTATATTTTTGTAGTAGATGCCCAAAAAGATTCTTTATATCAGTTTACAAGATCCGGTGCTGAAGGTGTGAATCCACCCCCAAACTCTCCGGATACTAAGAATATAATTGTTTCTTTCGGAGGCTCCGGAAATGGCCCTTTTCAATTTAACGAACCGTCCGGGGTATGTTACCACAGAAGAGTTGTATATGTTGCAGATAAAGGAAATAACCGTATCGCACGCTTTAAGTTAAGTACCGACTTGGAATAAAATTACGTTACTTTTCGAAACGGATTTATATAGAAAAAAGACTTTTTAATTATCAACTTTAAAAAGTTTATATACTTTTATTAAAAAAAGTATCATTTTACCCGCTAACAATAAAAAGAAGATTAGACCCGGTGTGTTTTGGCCACCTTTCCTGCTATTATTGTTTGCTGTGCTTAGTTCTTTCTTTTATCCGGAAGCTTTTTTGAAACAAATTACCGGTATTAATGATTGGATACTCAATCAATTTTCATTAGTATTTTCCTTAGTGGCATTTCTAATGTTTTTAGTCTGCCTGATTGTTTCATTTACACCTTTAGGTAATATAAGAATAGGCGGTGAAGATGCCAAACCTATTTTAAGTAGATGGAAATGGTTTTCCATAATTTTATGTACGACAGTCGCGATAGGTATTTTATTTTGGGGAACGGCAGAACCACTATTTCACATAACAGAACCTCCGGAATCTCTGGGTATTTTATCTTTTAGCAAAGAAGCTGAAAAATTTTCAATGAGCATTCTCTTTTTACACTGGAGCTTTACTCCTTATGCTATTTATTGTGTACCGGCTCTTATGTTTGCTCTTTGCTTTTATAATGCCGGTAAAGAGTTTAGTCTCGTATCTCCAATGTATCCAATCATAAAGGGTAAAGCCACAATCCATATTCGCCCATGGGTAGATAGCATATGTCTTTTTGCATTGGTAGCCGGCATGGCAGCTTCGCTTGGGGCAGGTATTTTAAGTTTAAGCGGTGGTATCAGGTATTTATTCCCATTAGGAGATACTTTTTGGCTAACCGGACTGATAACTTTTTTTGTTATACTGACATTTACAGTATCAGCTGCAACCGGTTTGTTGAGGGGTATTCGTTTTTTCTCGGATATTAACCTAAAAGTTTTCTTAGGTCTTTTGATCTTTTTACTTTTTGCAGGCTCTGCTCCTGCCATATTCAAAGCCTTTATTCAGGGTACTACCGGCTATTTAAGCTATTTTTTACCCATTAGCCTTAATATTGGCCCTTTAGGTAATGACCCCTGGATAAAACTATGGTCTGTTTTTTACTGGGCCAATTGGATGGCATGGGCTCCGGTTACCGCATTGTTTCTTGGTAGAATTGCCTATGGCAGAACGGTAAAGGAGTTTTTACTATTTAACTGGGTGCTACCTTCTTGTTTTGGGATTTTTTGGATGTCTGTTTTTGGTGGGATGACTATTCAACTCGCTTCTGAAAATAATCTACTGTTCGGAGGTTTGCTTGAAAATCTGGGGCCGGAGTCGGTGATTTACACTGTTTTAGAATTATTGCCTCTTGCTGTACTCAGTATTCCGGTTTTTATCATTGCAGTATTCGTTTCTTATGTAACTGCTGCGGACTCTAACACAGAAGCTATGGCAGCATTAAGTAGCCGGGGAATTGAGCCGGACTCACCGGAAGCCTCTGTTAAAGTTAAAGTAATTTGGGGAATCACTATAGGTTTGGTGGCCTGGATAATGATTAGTGCAGCAGATATTCAGGGCATAAGGATGTTATCTAACTTAGGGGGATTGCCGGCTATGTTTTTACTTTTTATCATTTCATTGGCATTGATTAGAGTTGCAATTAATCCCAACAAGTTTTTTAAGAAATAAATTAAAGATGTTTTTCAGCATCCCAGTTTTTAGACTTAAAGTATTTATTCGCAGAGTTTATTGCCGGTTCTTCAAGAGTTGTTGCCATTGAATCGTTCCATCTGTTCAAAAATCCAAAAAGACTTATCACACCTAATATTTCAACAATTTCCCCTTCATCCCAATGTTTTCTAAGATTTTCAGAGATTTCCTGATCAACATGATTTGGTAAGCCTGAAGCAGCAATGGCAAAGTCTAAAGCGGCTATTTCAGAACTTTCAAAAGCAGGGTGTGTTTTGTATTCCCAAATGTTTTTTAATTTAACTTCCTGAACGCCATATCTTTCAGCGGCTCTTATGGTGTGCGCCTGGCAATATGCACAGCCGGCAGTAAAACTACAGATGTAACCGATTAATCTTTTTAATCCGCTGTTTACCCTTCCTTTGTTTTCCATCACGGACTTATTAAGTTGCACAAATGCTTTTGCTATTTGAGGTCGGTGCGACATTGTTAGTACACTGTTTGGGCAGAACCCGAGAGTTTCATTGAAAAAAAGAATTAATTCTTCCAGTTCCGGATTGTTTAAATTTTCAATAGGCTTAACTAATGGTTTGTTCATTTTTATTTTTTTAATCATTAAAGTTTTGAAGCTGAGTATCCCAATTATAATCGTTGTATTTTAACTTATATTTACTGAAGTCAATATTAAATTGTTTGCTTAAAATCCTATTAATTCCTGACCTTCCTCCAAAGTCGGCTCTAAACCATAAAAAAAGCTTACTAACGTAAACGACTTTTTCCTCTTCATGAATTTTTGTATCTGTCTCTAAAAAAGATTCAGTAGCCAGTCTTAATTGCGCATCAATATCTTCGTAGTTGTAAAAGGCTATGGGCGGGCAACTCGTAGCTCCGCAGTTTAGAGCAAAATGTAGCCTGTAATCGGTCTTTTCCACAGCAAGATGTCTGATTTTTTTACCCGGAAAAGGATCCGGAAGATACCCTAAACCATATTTCCACCTGTATTTTCGAAGAATACCATGCTCTATTTCATCAAGACTAAAAAAATGATTCGCAATGGGGATTACTTTTTTAGTAAATATGGCAGGCTTTTCTAAATTTTTCTGAATGGCCAATATCTGAAAGTATGCATTGTAAATATTAATCCAAAAAGTGAGTTTAGCTTTGTCGGATGGAAGACCGATTCTCAGGCTTTCAAATGAAATGTCATTAAGCCTTTTTTCTATAGTTGAAGTAGGTTCTTCCATTTTGACCTGAAGTAACAGCTTTTCTGAAAGTTCAATTAGTTCATTATTTACAGAATCATCCACCGGTTTCTCCTTTTGAATATAATTTAGATGTATTCCCAAAAGCAATACTATAATAAAAGTCAGTAACTTCACCTTGTAATAATATGTATTTGAAAAGTTTATGCTAAGCTATGACAATTTAGTTTAACAATTGCATAACAAAAAAAGCCTATAAGTGTTATGAATGCAGTTGAAAATTTTATAATTGATTATGAGGGTCAACAAAAAGATATTCTTTTCTATCTACATGATTTGCTTATAAAAATTCCCGGGATAGAGCCCAAAGTACGCTATGGGATACCTTTTTATTATCGGAAAAGTTGGATTTGTTATTTAAATCCGGATAAAAAAGGAAATGTAGAATTTGCATTTCTCAGAGGAAATGAGTTAGAAAATAAAAGTGGTTTGCTTCAATCCAAAGGTCGCAAACAAGTTATGGGAATTACTTATTCAAAAGTTGAGGAGATTAAGTATGAAGCGGTCATTGAAATTATAGAGGAAGCTCTGAAATTGGATGAAAATGTGCCTTATGCCTCAAAAAGAAAACCAAAAGAATAGGGAAAGTAAAAAGAGATTGCCTTTTAACAGACAACCTCTTTAAACTGCTTGGTAGTGTATATAAATCTTTAGACTATATATAAAGAGGAGTGATTAAAGTCTGAAGCCGACTGTCATAACAATCTGGTTTCTGTTTACCTCATTTAATGAGCCCACGCCACTGTCATCAGGCATGGTATAAAAACCTAAAAAGTCATTAGACATTCTTCTGGCAAAACCCAGATCTAAATAGAAGCTTTCTTCTCTAAATCCGATTCCTCCGGTAATAAATTGTTGTATTTGATCTCCTCCTGCTGTTTCTACATCATCTTTAAAAGGAGAACCATAGTATGCATAACCGGCTCTAAGACGGATGTTATCAATTACTCCTTCTGCACCAACTCTTAAGTTAGAAGCGGGACCATATAAATTTCTGATATTATTATTTTGCTGACTGGCTGTTAATTGGTTTCCGGAACCGAAGCTGTAAAATGATTCGCTGTAATCAACAAATTCATAATCTACAGAAAGAAATCCATATTTACTGATTATGAAAGCAGCACTTCCAATAACTCTCCATGGAGTTGTCAGATTGTATGAAAAATTACCGTCCGGGGATTCGCGGGTAATAGTTTCCGAGTCTAATCGGTTTGTCATATTGCTGCTGTATTCATCTTCCAGTCTGAAATATGTCGGAGAATGAACGGCAGCACCTAATCTTAGCCAGTTAGCTACTCTGTAAGCCATTCCACCCTTGAAGTTAATTCCCCATCCTTGTGTTTGTAGTTCTCTGTTTACATCCAAAGATCTAAAGCCGGGAATAGAATCCAGTACATCTCTTTCGGTAAAACTTAACTCATTTGTATAATTAACTCTTGGAAATCCAATTGTTGCTCCCATATATAGCCTGTCATCATAGTTTCCTGCAAAAGACAAAGTAAATTCATTAATGCCGCCTCTTTCATCTATAGTTGCATTTTGCTCAACCATTCCATTGGGAATTCTTGAAACATAATTTGTCGAATCACCACTTACCGGATCAACTAAAAAAGTTTCATAAGCTAATGATGGCTCAAAACCAACACTTCCAGGGTTTATGCCTGAAGGATGAGTTCCTCTGAGTTCATTGGCATAAAAATTAGATATTGAACTTTCAGCATTAAAACCACTGTAAAATTGTCTGCTTTGGAAATTATTGAGACGGTTAAATCCGAATGCAAATGAGTAAGCCCGCCATTTATCGTGCATATTATTTCCGCGACTGTCAACTAAAAGGTTTGTATGTACAAAACCGAAATTCGAAAAGTTTAAATTATAATGAATTTCTTCAGCCTGATTTCCCAAAAAATCACTACGATGATTTGTGACATTGAATCCGGGTGTAATCATAATTTCATTTCCTCTATAAAGTCCGAGACCTGCGGGATTAAATGATGCTGAGGAAAAATCAGCTCCGAGGGCTCCGAAAGCTCCACCTACGGCTATACTTCTTGCAGTTCCGCCGAAGTTTGTTTGTGAATATCTTAGTGCGTCAATTTCGTTTTGAGCTAACAAAGGGCAAGACAGTAGTAACCCCATAAATATGGACCAATATTTTCTCATGTTTTATAGTTTCTAAAGTTTAAGAAATAGTGTTTTTCAATTGAAAAATAAAATTATCTGGGACCTCCTGATCTTCCACCCCTTGAAGGTGCACTTCCACCACTCCTACTTGGACTACTTGAAGGGCTTGCACTTCTGTTGGGAGAACTGCTTCTTGAAGGACTAGCATTTCGCTGCGGAGTACTTCTTGAAGGACTGGCACTTCTTTGAGGCTGAGTTCTCGAAGGACTAGCGTTTCTCTGTGGTGCAGACCTTGAAGGACTGGCATCTTGTCTTGAGGGACTCGGTGAAGGAGTCGCTCTGTTTTGAGGTCTCGATTGCTGCTGAGGCCTGGATTGCTGTTGCTGTGGTCTTGACTGCTGTTGCGGTCTTGACTCTTGTTGCGGTCTTGACTGTGGCTGCTGAGGCCTTGACTGCTGCTGTTGTTGCGGTCTTGATTGCGGCTGCGGTCTTGATTGTGGCTGTCTGTTTTGCATTTCAGGAGCAGACCTTCTTGGTGTAGTATATTCACGGCTTTCTCTGGTTTGCCCCCTATCTGGTCTCGAATAGTTATATTGTGGCCTTTGCTGTGCACTCCTTGAAGGCTGCTGTCCGGCCTGACCTCTTTCTGTATAAGAATCCGTAGTTCTGCCAGGCTGATATCTCTGAGGAGTAGTTTGTCTGCCTTCAGTTGCTCTGTCCTGCATTTGCGGATTAGACGCATTTGCATCTCTAACATTGCCTGTGCCCTGTGGAGCTCTTTCTGCAGGGGTAAATCTGTCTGCTCTTCCGGCTGTTGAAGCACCTCTGTCACTAACCCTTGGGTCAGATTGCATAGTTGAAGATTCTTGATCTCTTCCACTTACATTTCTGTCGGAAGGACTGAATCTCTCAACATTATCTCTTGAACTAACTCTGTCAGACTGAGCTGCTCTACCTGCGTCAACTCCGCTTCTTTCTGAAGAAGATGTTGCTTGACGCTCGCTGGTTCTGGTATCTTCACCACTTAGACGAGCTGCTCTGACTGCCTGGCTTTCTGTTTCATATCTTCCACTGGTACCAAATGCTGTATTCGTTTGTCCACTACCTGATCTGGGTCCATAGTAAGAAGAGGAACCTGTAGAACCGGGGTGCCATGTTGAACTGGCAAAACTTCCGTCATAAAATCCGTGATTATAGCCTGCCCAGTAGCCATGGTTATAGCCGGACCAGTAACCGTGACGATATGAAGAGCCCCAGCCCCAGCCCCATCCGGAACCCCAGCCCCAAGATGAATAACTGTACCAACCTCTGGTATACCATGGACGGTGCCATGGAGAATGCCATGAAATATATACTCTCGGCCTCCATATTGACCATGGATTACAGTAGTAAATACTTGTACCCCAATAAAACGGGTCATAGCCGTAATAATATGGGTCTGTATAGTAACCGCTGTAAAAACTGTGAGTATGATGAGTTCGGTGGAATCTTCTTATACGGGTTGTGTAGTAATAATCATGCCCGTAATAATTATTGTAGTAATTATTAGTAATATAAGTATTTCCATACTCATCTTCATAAGACTCTGTATAACTATCTGTTGTATAAGATGTATTATAAGAACTTTGCCCGGGTGTATAATATAAGTCATCATACTGCGCATAAGCAGAGAGCGTTATGCCGAGCATAATGCTTGTTAGTAATAGTGATATTTGAGTAATCGTTTTCATAACTCTGTATTTTAAATTTAAATTAAAAATTTCTGGGCACTTATCCAAGTTTAAATTATTAAATTTGCCATTCTGATTTAACACTTTTATAGAGGCAAATAGTGTGCCAATAACAAAATAACATGGGAAAAGAAATAACAAAAAAGTCTGAAGACTTTGCACAGTGGTATAATGACCTAGTAATAAAAGGGGGTCTGGCAGATTATTCTGCTGTTAGAGGTTGTATGATAATTAAACCATACGGATATGCAATTTGGGAAAAAATGAAAGAAGTTTTGGACAAAATGTTCAAGGAAACAGGACACCAAAACGCATATTTTCCTTTATTTATTCCAAAGAGTTTCCTGAGCAAAGAGGCGGATCATGTGGAAGGTTTTGCAAAAGAGTGTGCAGTTGTTACACATTATCGTTTGAAATCGAATCCGGACGGCCCCGGAGTTGTAGTTGATGAAACAGCAAAGCTTGAAGAAGAATTAATCGTCAGGCCTACTTCTGAAACTATCATTTGGAATTCATATAAGAAATGGATACAGTCATACAGAGATTTGCCGTTGTTAATTAACCAATGGGCTAATGTTGTGAGATGGGAAATGCGTACCCGTTTATTTCTGAGAACTACTGAGTTTTTGTGGCAGGAAGGTCATACAGCGCATGCAAATAAGGAAGAGGCCGTACTTGAGGCTGAAACTATGCTTGAAGTTTACAAAACTTTTGCAGAAAACTGGATGGCAATGCCGGTTTTAACAGGACTAAAATCAGCGAATGAGCGATTTGCCGGAGCTGTTGAAACATATTGTATTGAAGCTTTGATGCAAGATGGAAAAGCATTACAGGCAGGGACCTCTCACTTTTTAGGACAAAATTTTGCAAAGGCATTTGATGTACAATTTTCCAATAAAGAAGGTAAATTGGAGCATGTATGGGCGACTTCATGGGGGGTATCTACCCGATTAGTAGGTGCTTTAATAATGGCTCATTCTGATGATGATGGTTTGGTTTTACCACCCAAGCTGGCCCCTATGCAGGTTGTGGTTGTACCTATATACAGAAATGATGAACAAAGATTAGCTATTGCCGAAAAAATTGATCCTTTGTTAAAGGAACTGAGAGAAAAAGGCATAAGTGTAAAATTTGATGATGATGATAAATATAAACCGGGCTGGAAGTTCAATGAGTACGAAATGAAAGGCGTTCCGGTTAGAATAGCTGTAGGACCAAGAGATTTAGAAAATAATACGGTAGAGTTAGCCCGCAGAGATACTAAAGAAAAACAAATAGTTTCTTTTGACGATTTATCTGCAAGGATTATCACACTTTTAGACGATATACAAGAAAATATTTACAAAAAAGCATTAAATTTCAGAACAGAAAGTACTCGTCAGGTTAATTCTTACGAGGAGTTTAAAGAAGTTATTGAAAATAAAGGAGGTTTTGTAGAGGCTCATTGGGACGGAACTTCAGAAACGGAAGAGAAAATTAAGAATGAAACAAAAGCTACAATTCGTTGCATACCTATGATAGAAAAGCCTGAAGCGGGCACCTGTGTATACAGCGGTCAACCTTCTAAACAAAGAGTTGTATTTGCGAAATCATACTAAAAGGAAAAAAAATGTCTAATCTTGAATCATCAAAAGATAAAATCTTAAAAGCGCTGAACGAAAAAGCTTGTTTAAAAAAGAAGACTTATGAGTTAACAAAGTCTGTTTTCAAGGATTTTAAAGAAGTTATACATACTATAAGTAAGGAGTTAACCGAGGATGTCAAAAAAATGGATACCTCCTTAGAAATAGAGTATAAAGATAAAAGTGAGTATGAAATTGAACTAAAGTTTGCCGGAGACACTCTCATTTTTTCTATGCATACAAATGTTTTTGCTTTTGATGATTCACATGAGATACACCGCTCAGAATATGTGAAGAATAACCCGTTGAATATCTATTGTGGAATGATCCAGGTGTATAATTTTTTATCAGATTCACTGAGATACTCCAGATTACAGGATGTAGGTTATATGGTCGGGAGAATCTTTATTAATAAAGACAAGCATTTTTTTGTAGAAGGAGAAAGGCAACTCGGTTTTTTATACAATGACTTTGACAATGCCAAAATTAATAAGGTTTATATACGGGCAATTATAGAAACAGCAATACTTTATTGTATAGATTTTGATTTGCTTGCACAACCTTTTAAAGAAGTAAGAGAAAAAAGCGTATTGCAAAAACTCAGTGAAAGCGGAGCTCAATCGTCCAAAACCGGTAAAAGGGTTGGTTTTAAATTTGAATCAGAACGCCAGCTACCAAGTTAATATGCTTGGTTATTAATTGATTATAATAATTGAACAACAATATCGTCAATACTTACCCCATCGGCTTCTGCATTGTAGTTTTTAACAAGACGATGTCTTAAAATGGGTAAAGCTACTGCTTTTACATCCTCTATGTCAGGAGAATATTTATTTCTGAAAGCTGCATGACATTTTGCTCCTAAAATTAAAAATTGAGAAGCTCTCGGACCCGCTCCCCACGATAAATATTTATTGGTAATTTCAGCAGCCTTACTTTGATTAGGTCTTGTTTTAGCTACAAGATTTACAGCATATTCCAAAACATTATCGGCCAAAGGTATTTGTCTTATAGCAAGCTGAAACTTTAAAATCTCTTCAGCACTCATAATTGAAGAACTTTTTCCCTGTTTACCGGATGTAGTGGCTTTTACAATTTGCATTTCTTCTTCAAAAGAAGGATATTCGAGTGTTATGTTAAACATAAATCTATCAAGTTGAGCTTCCGGTAAAGGATACGTTCCCTCCTGCTCAATTGGGTTTTGCGTAGCCAAAACAAAGAATGGTAAAGGCAATGCATGTCTCTGTCCTGCAGCAGTAACAGATCTCTCCTGCATGGCCTCTAACAGAGCTGCTTGCGTTTTTGGAGGAGTTCTGTTAATCTCATCTGCTAAAATAATATTTGCAAAAACAGGTCCCTTGTTAAACTTGAATCCCTGCCCTTGCTCTAAAATTTCTGAACCACTTATGTCAGAAGGCATTAAATCCGGGGTAAACTGTATTCTGCTGAATGAAAGATGCATGGTGTCAGACAAAGTTTGAACCAATAAGGTTTTTGCTAAACCCGGCACTCCAACCAATAAACTGTGGCCGTTACAAAATATGGCTGTAAGCACTTGCTCTACAACTTTGTCCTGTCCAACAATTACTTTAGCAATTTCTGATTTAAGCTCACTAACTTTTTTGTGAAGACTGTCTAATACAGCCACTTCATTTTGTATTTCGCTCATTGATTTATTTTATTCTACTTGTTACAGATGATTTATCTTTTAAATTATCACAGTCCTGATACTTTTCATCAATTTTTATATATGTATCATTCATTCGGCTATGCATCCACCTAGCCATTTCTTTTTGTTGCTTAAAGTTCAGCGCAGCAGCCTGAATTTTATTATAGTCCTGTTCTAAATTTGCTACATGAGCTTCCGTTTCAGATTTAAGGTAAATTATTCTGTAGGCTTTTTCACCACGTGCAGACTCAAATAATAAAGGCTCCGAAAACTCCCCTGCAGAAAGATTTGAAACGGCACTGAATACAGGCCTGTCTAATTGGTCTAATTCAAAAAAAGTATCCCCGCTTTCCTGATTGACAAATAAGCCTCCGTTCATTCGGGTTCTTTCAAATTGACAATAATCAATAACCGCCTGATTAAAGCTAATTTCACCTGAAACTAATTTTTGTCTGACAGTATCTAATTTTTCTTTGGCTTCCCGCAAGTCAAAACTGGTTATTTGAGGTCTTATTAAAATATGTTGTAACCGAATTCTATCGCCCAAACGTTCGTTCACTTTGATGATATGATAGCCAAAATCAGTTCTAACTATTCCGGAAACTTCGCCCTCACCTAATCTGAAAGCAGCACCCTCAAATTCAGGTGCCAAACCCTGTCCTCTTTCAACAAAACCTAAATCACCGTCTTTTTCAGCAGAACCGGGATCTTGTGAGTATAATAAAGCCAGCATACCGAAATCTTCTCCTGCAGCTACCCTTGATCGGATTTCCGTAATTCTTTCACGAGCCATTTCTCTTTGTAAAGTACTTACTTCCGGTTTAATTACAATTTGTCCGACTTCCACCTCAGCATTAAAATACGGAAGACTGTCAGCAGGAATGGAGTTAAAAAATTCTTTGACTTCAGCCGGACTTACTTTTACATCCCTCACTATTTTTCTTTGCAGTTGGCTGGCCAGAAGCTGATCTTTAATATCTCCTCTGAATTCTTCTTTAATTTCTTCTATAGATTTGCCATAATATGCTTCAAGTCGCTCCTGAGATCCAATCATTGAGATGAAATACCTTAATCTTCTTTCCATTTCACCGTCAACCTCTTCGTCACTAATTTCTACACTGTCTCTATCAGCCTGAACTAATAGCAACTTCTCCAGAATTAGGTCTTCCAGTAAATCACACTTAAAAGTTTCAGGTATTTCTTCATCCATCTGAGATTTTAATTGTTGAAACTGTAATTCAATGTCAGAATCTAATATGATTCTGTTTCCTACAATTGCAACAATCTTGTCAGCAACAAAAGATTGCCCCTTTAAGGGACTTTGTATAAAAATAAATAAGAGCAAAGGCAAAAGGTAAAAAAGGATTCTTTTCTTTAAAAACATGTATTTTATTTAATTTCTAATTTTTTTATTAAAAAAAGATAGCCGCTTATTGAAATACAGCAATCTTTAAAATCTATTCAAACATACAGAAAATTAGTCGTAAAGTTCAAAAACTCTTTCTCTTAACGCTTCATTATATAGCTTATTATAAGTAGAGTTTATGAGGTTTCTTTTTCTTAAATTGATAATTATTTTTCGAATATCAGACTTCACATATTCAAAAGGAGCCAAATCACCTATAGACTTAAAATCATTTACTTTTACCAGAAAAATTTGTCCGTTTTCTTCTAATTTCTCTGCCCGGTTAGAAGTGGCAAGGCTTTTATAATCTTCATCACTTATTGGTAAGACTCTTTTCCCTTTTGAAAGAGGAATCCAAAAAGATTCTTCCAGAGAGTATTCCATAGCATATTGCAGAGCATATTCATTCAACAATTGGCGGCTGTTATCATCCCCACCCTGAAGCCATTCGATTGCTTGTTCCTGATTGGGAGTTGCCACATCCAGTTTTAAAAATTGAAATGAAACGATATCTTCTTTTAAAATAAAGTTTGCTGAGTTTTCAGCATAATAATCTTTCAGGTCGTTATGCACTAACTGTGTATCTAAGTTTTGCTTTATCAATTCAGATTCATACAAATGGATGTATAGCGAAGCTCTGTATTCATTAACCTGCTTCTCAATCTCGGGAATTCTATCCGGAAGATTTCTTCGGGCTGCTCTGAAAGCCAGTTTATTTCTAATCCAGTTATTGGTATAACTTTCTATTAAAGAATTGCTGTCAGCTATATTGTGACTACTGTGCAACACATAGTCCAAATCTCTTAAGTAGAGAAAATCATTTTCAACTCTGGCCAGAACTTTGCCTTCTTCCGGTTCCGGTCTTGGCTGAAGAAATTCACAAGAAAAAAGGAATAAGGCCGACAATAAAGTAAAAACTAACTTTAAAGGAATAGATTTTTTTATTTCCACAGGGACTCTAATACCGTATGATTAATATTGACAGGGTATTTAGCTCTTAATTCTTTTACCCATTCTTTTTCCAAATGTTCCTGATAAGCTGAAACAATAAAACCTCGTGCTTCATTTAGTTTTTTAGGTTCGGGTTTTCTGATTTCATTAAACTGCAGAAAAGTAACAGAACCATCAGGATTATTTATATTTTCAGTTATGCCGGTTTCCCATTCATACATATCAATTAAATTATGTCCGCCTCTTTCTACTAATTTATTTTCAATCTTTAGTTTGTCAGGGTTTTCATCATCATTGACTCTGCTTAGCATTTCATCTTTAGATAAACGACCTCTGTTTGCCCATCTTTTTACGCGTCTAGCCGTACGATCCTCTTTAATGGTGTAAATGTTAACATCTGCTCTTTCGTCCCACATAAAGCGGTCTTTATTTTTTTCGTGAAAAGTTTTTAAACCGGTAGTATCTTGTAAAGCCTGTGACCAAATTTTGCGGTCAGTAAGCTCAAAAAGTAAGATTCCGTTTCTGTATTCATTCATTAATGCTTTGAAGTTTGGATTTTTTTCCTCCAATAAAAACTCTTCAAATTCAATTATTTTATCATCCTGAAATTGATTATAAAGTTGTTTGAAAATGTCTTTCGGGTCACCGGATCTTCTGCGGATTCTTTGATTTTCAACATGATAAATAAAGTCTTTCTGCTGATAAGTAGTATCCCCTATTCTGAAAAGTGGTTTCGTATATTTTCCGGCATCCTGAACCGTCCACGCGCCGGTAAGCAGATTTTCATCTACTAATTTTTCTAATTCTTCATAGTTTGCTCTCCAAAAACGGAAATTATTTTCAGATTTAATTCTTTCTATCAGTTCTTTTTTTGCAATGTCTGAACGGGTATCTCTTTCCACTCTGTTTCTCAGGTCGCTTCTAATAGCTTCCAATGTTGGCAAAGGATGAACATGTATTCTTTTAATAATATGGTAACCAAAGGGTGTTTTAACCGGGTCACTTATATCTCCATCATTTTCTAAAGCATAAGCAGCTTGTTCAAACTCAGGAACCATTCTACCTGTTGAAAAAGGAGGTAACTCACCGCCCCTTCTTGAAGAGAACTGGTCGTCGCTGTGTTTCATCGCTAAACGCCTGAAATCCCCACCTTCATCCAACAAACTCTTTATATGGTTTATTTTCATCTCTGCCTCTTTCAGCTTTTCTTCATCCTCCCCTTCGGCACTGATTAAAATATGTGCAGCAACCATTTCTCCTCTGGCTTGTCTTCTTTCATGAACTTTTATAATGTGATATCCAAAACGAGTTCTGACCGGCATAGAAACTTCTCCTTCAGCAGTATTGTAAGCGGCTGTTTCAAAAGGATAAACAGTTCTGAATGCCGTCAAATATCCTATGTCACCTTTGTTTTGGGAAACGGAAGGGTCCTGAGAATTTTCTACGGCAAGTTTGGCAAAATCTTCACCCCTCACTGCTCTCCTTCTTATATTCATAATTTTTCTGTAGGCTTCTAAAGTGTCTGCCGGTAAGGCATTTTCAGGTAAACTGATAAGTACATGACTTACGCGCACTTCTTCTTTCATTCTCTCATAAGCTTCCTTTATCAAAGATTCCGTAACATCTTTGTCAAATATAAAGGACCTGGCTAGTTGTTTGCGATAACCTTCTAATTCATCATTTATGTGAGAAATGGTATCAATCCCTTCATTTTTTGCTTCTTTTACTTTTAGACGAAAGTTGATATACAAATCTAAATAGTCCTCAACATCTTTTTGGTCTGTATGAATATCACTATTTGGATTGTTTCTTTGATAAACTCTTGAGAATTCATCTAATGTAATTTCAGTATCGCCAATGCTAAACAGCACATCTTCCTGAGCTCCTTCTGCAGCATGGAGATTTGTGGTATAAAAGCATGAGCCTAAAATCAGAACCAAAAAAAGGCTCTGTTTTTTCATTGAGAGAAAAGATGAATACATATTTGATTTTTTAAACTTGTACAAATAAAATGCTAAATTAAGAAGACTTTGCTTTTTTTTTATAATACTTGCTATATAAAGCAAAAATTAAACGAAGACATGGAGTTTGTATTACAAAAGTCTGTCTTTTTTTAGATTCGTTATTTCTTCTGTTGCTTTTGATAGGTGTTCAAGTGCATGAATTTCCTTTAAAAAAGCCTCTCTACCGGCCTCTACCATTTCTTCACTTTTATAAAAATCCATAATAGACGCTGCATCTCTTGAAACCTCAATGATTAAATCGGGTTTGTTTTTTTCAAGTATATGGTCTGAAATATGATCCATCATTATTTCTATAGACTTGGTAAGTAGTTTAAAATAGCCCAGTTCCTCTTTTTTTTCTATCATATTTTTACTTCCATTCCACCAATAGTCAATAAACTTGTCAATTTGAAAACGATAATTTGTTTCATTGACCGGTTTTTTTAAACAAATTTCCGGAACGGTGTATTCTCTATTGGCATTTACGTTTACAATTATTTTTAAATCATATTTGAGTTTTAAAAAAGCATTTACCGGAATAGGGTTTGCGATTCCTCCATCAATGTAGGTATTATTATTCTTGACAAAGGGAGTGAGTACAGTTGGTACTGCCACTGAAGCTCTGATAGCATCTAAAAGATTTCCGGATTTAAAAAAATGGCATTTGCGTTTATTAAGGTCTGTTGCTGCTGCAGAGAATTTAACAGGGAGGTTTTCTATGTTGGGACTTCCTCCAATGATATTCTCCATTTGCTTGAAAACTCTTTCCCCTTTTATGAATCCTTTTGAATTTATCGTAAAATCCATAAGCCGGTAAACGTCTATTTTATCAAGAGTATACATCCAGGATTTAAAAGCTTCTAATTTGCCCGCTGCATAAACACCTCCGACAGCAGCACCCATAGAAGAGCCAGAAACAGCAACTATTTCCCATCCTAATTTTTCAATCTCTTCAATAACACCAATGTGAGCCATGCCTCTGGCACCCCCACTGCTTAATACCAAATAAACTTTCTTTTTCTGCATTTTTAGGAAGTTAAAAGTTTAAGTTTTTGTTTAAAAATTTATGTTAATATAAGCCATTTAGAAGCAATAATTACAAACTTTCATTGTTTAATTGAAATAATAGTTGATAGTCTTAACTATTTTAGAACTTTGCTGTTGTTGTTTCAAATATAATTTATGAATCTTATAAAAAGTACTTTAATTCTCTCTTTCCTTTTTTTATTAGCAATAACTGTAACTGCACAGACAACGGTTTCAGGAACGCTCAAAGATGCCAAAACAAATGAAGTACTGGAGTTTGCTCAAGTTGTTTTCATGTCACCGGAGGACAGCTCGACCGTTTCGGCAGCTACTACCGGTTTAGACGGCAGCTTTACGACTGAAATTAATCCGGGTTCATATATTTTAAAATCAAGTTACATAGGGTATCAATCAATCACCAGAGAAATAACTATTGAGGAAGGCAGAAACAGACTGGGAGATTTGCTTGTAGAAATATCTTCCGAGGAATTAAGAGAAGTTGAAATTTCAGCTGCTGCAAGTCTTTTCAGAACGGAAGCAGACAGAAGAATTTTTAATGTAGAAAATATGACGGTTTCTGATGGCGGAACAGCTATTCAGTTGCTTGAAAACCTTCCATCTGTTCAGGTGGATGAAGAAGGAGGTATTTCATTGAGAGGCAGCAGTAATATCTTAATTTTTATCAATGGAAGACCAACAAATATATCCGGAGATGATGTTGAGTCCGTTTTAGAACAATATCCCGCAGATGCAATTAAAAGTGTAGAACTTATTACAAATCCTTCAGCAAGATATGATGCAGAAGGTATAGGCGGAATTATAAATATTATACTAAAAGAAGAAAGACGTGGTGGCATCAATGGTCAGGTAAATGCATCTGCAGCAACCGGTCACAGATATTCCGGTGGTTTAAATTTGAATTTTAGAAGAGATAACTTCAATATTTTTGCAAACTACAATTATCAGTACCGTCAAAACAGGCAAACAAGTGAAACTTTCAGAGAAAACTTTTCACCAACAGCCACTCCTTTTTTAGACCAGAATTTCAATACCAGAAATTATAATAATACGCACTTGATTAGAACAGGTATAGAGTATGACTTAACAGAAAACAGCACGGTGCGTTTGTTTTCTAATATAAATTTACGCACAGTTGACAGAGAGAGAACTTACTATAACCGGTTTAAAAATGAAAATCTGGACTTAGACAGTATGAGCGTTCGTTTTTTAACGGAAGACAGAGATAGTAGAAATTTTGAGTTTGGCGGAAGTTATAGTTTAAGTTTGAATGAAGGCTCAAGCAGTTTGAATATACAGTCATCATATTCTGATGATGAAACAGACAGAATTGAATATTTTGATCAGTATTTTATTACTGAGGGTTACGTAGTTTTGCCGGAAAAAGGCTTAGACCAGACTTATGAGAGACCTGTGAGAAATAAAATGTTTTTGTTTCAAACGGATTTTGAACATAGTTTGAGTACTGAAAATGAAAGAGCCATAGAAACAGGAGTTAAGCTTACCTTAACGGAACAGAACAGGGAGCAAATTTTTAATGAATTGAATCCTGTTACTAATGAATATGTTGAAAATGAGTTTATAACAAACAGCTTTGATTACAATGAAGATGTTTATGCAGCTTATTTTATTTTTAGAGATAATATTGACAGATTCAGTTATCAGGCCGGATTGAGAACAGAGTATACTATAACTGAATCTTTCCAACCTAAAATTGATTCAATACATACTAATAACTACATAAACCTATTTCCGAGTGTGTTTTTAAGCTACAGCTTAAGTGAAAACCAAGATGTTCAGGTGAATTATAGCAGAAGAATACGCAGACCGGGAATGCGCTCGCTCATGCCTTTTATTAATGCGCAGGATTTGTTAAATCTGAGACTCGGGAACCCTTATCTTGAGCCTGAAATCACAGATAACATAGAGCTTAGCTATATACAATCTTGGGAAAAATACATGTTATCGGCCAGTATTTATCACAGAAATACTCAAAACGGAATCACCAGGGCTATCACCTCTTTTGATGAGCAAACTTCAGTTGTAACCTGGCTTAACGCTGCACAAAGAAATAATACAGGTCTTGAATTAGTCAATTACTTTCGCTTAAGTAATAACTTTGATGCTACATTAACCGGTAATTTTTATTATTCGGTTTTATCCGGAGATATTAATGGTTCTCCTTTTTCTGATGAAAGCTTTAGCTGGACATTAAGTTTAATGTCAAACATCCGCATACCAAAAGTTTTCAATGTCCAGGTAACCGGTAATTACAGCGGACCAATGGTTTTCCCTCAAGGAAGAATCAAGTCCCGCTATGGAGTTAATGTGGGCTTTAGAAGGAACATAATGAATAATAACGGAACAATCAGCCTGAACTTTTCGGACATTTTTGGAACCCAAAGATTTCGATTTGAAAACACCAATGAAAACTTTTATCAGGAGCGTGAATTTAACTGGGAAACATCAGTTATTACTCTGGCTTTTACCTATCGTTTCAGAGGTTATAGTGAAAGAGATAGACAAAGAAGAGGTGGCGGGCCAAGCGGTATGGATGACGATGATATGTTTTAAACGGGTAAAAGTGAGTTGCTGATTATTAAACTCACAATACTTTTTCATTAGATTTTACCAGGCTGTTTAATCTTTCTAAAGACTGATGTATTTCTAGCATTAGCTTTTGAACGATATTATCTACGCTAAGAATTTCATCAATCAGCTCTACACTCTGTCCGGCAGACCAAAGGTTTTTATAGCTTCCCGGTTTTACCGATTTTTCCAGCCAGTTCATACCTCTGTATTGGACAAGCATTTTAATATATTTTTTGGTATGTCTGTTTGTAGAAAGTTTTTTCTCAATCCATCCCTGACGATAGCCGATTTTTTTTGCATAATCAGTATTGATTACGTTGCAGGGAGTTCCGGAAAGCTTTTCAGTTAAAACAATATCTTCCATACCGGACTCAACAATTGCATTTTTATACTCCTCACTTACGGTAGCTTCTTTGCAGGCAATAAATCGTGTTCCAAGATATCCGGCAGCGGCTCCTAAAGCTAATACAGAAAGTATGCTTTCTCCATTTGCCAACCCTCCGGCAGCCAGTACCGGTTTTTCGGGAAATCTTTTTCTAAGGGATGGAATCAACAACTGATTGGGATAAGGCCCGGCATGACCACCTGCCCCCTGCGTTACAGAAACAAATCCGTCACACCCCAAATCATGAACCTTTTTAGCATGCTCTAAGTTTGTGATGTCACAAAATACCTTAGCGCCCGTTTTATGCGCCTCCTGTATAACTTCCTGCGGGTTTCCCAAAGAAGTGATATAGAAGGGTACGCCTTCATCCAAGCAGCATTTAAGATGTTTTTTATAATATGGATTTGTCTTTTGAACAATCATATTCACACCATAAGTCCCCTTTTCAGTATTATCTGTTTCGTAGGTGTTTCTCAGGGATTTTAAAACGGCAGTCAGTTCTTCCGGCTCCCTATAATTTAGAGAAGGAAAGGTACCGGCAATTCCGCTTTTAATAGCCGCCTTTACCATTGCCTCGTTAGATACTAAAAACATAGGCGCCATAACAATTGGATATTTGACATTTAGCATCTCTGTGAATGCTGTTTGAAAGCTTTTCATGTTTGAGGGTGGTTTTTAAATAAAAAGTCTATTGAATGAAAATCAATAATTAAATTTTTGAGTGACTACCATCACAAAAAGGTTTGTTAGAAGAATATTTGCAGCCACACCAGGCTATTTTTTTCTTTTCTTCTATTTTTTCAACTATGGGTTTAAAACCCGTTCCTTTGTGAGATCCGTCACAATAAGGTTGATTTTGGCTTATTCCGCAGGAGCACCAGGCATAAATTCCGGGTTCACAATCAATAACAAAAGGTGCTTTTTGAGGTATTTCAGGCTTATTCATAATTATAATTTTTTAGGTTTAAAATTTTATTAACAATACTTTTTTACGAATCTATAAAGTTGAAAATTTCCATTTTCTTCTTCTTTTTGAATTAGTTTCGGAAGATTTAAACCTTCCAGATCTTTGGTTCTGCAGTTTTGTATCAATGTTTTTGCTTTGAGTGCCATTAAAAGAAAACGTTCTTTTTTGTTGGGAATTTTCTTTTGCATAGCGTTTAACTCCAACACGACCTCATCAATTCCTTTACCGGTTTGAGCTACTGTTTTGAGCACCGGTATCGTTTGATTTTTTTCATTTTTTTTGGACTTTACCAGCTTTATTAGATTCAAATAGAAATTTTCAGCATTTGCTCTGTCAGCTTTATTTACAACAAAAATATCAGCAATTTCCATTAGTCCGGCTTTCATTGCCTGAACTTCATCACCGGATTCGGGAACCAATAATACTATAGTTATATCGGCCAGGCCGGCAATTTCCACTTCAGACTGGCCTACACCAACAGTTTCAATAAAAATATAGTCAAAACCGGCAGCGCGACAAAGATCCGTTACTTCAATTATTTTATCTGAAAGTCCCCCCAAAGAACCTCTGCTAGCTAATGACCGAATATAAACTCTTTCGTCTAAAAAATGCTCAGACATTCGTACCCTGTCCCCCAACAAAGCGCCTTTATTAAAAGGTGAGCTGGGGTCTACGGCTATTACCGCAATTTTTTTATCGGTATCAGACAAAATTTGTTTGACTAATTCATTTACAAAAGTACTTTTTCCTGCTCCGGGAGGTCCCGTAATTCCTATTACCGGGTTGTTTTTGGGGATGTCAAGTTTTAACAAAAGTTCCAGACCTTCATCGTCATAATTTTCAACTAAGGAAATTGCTTTAGCTAAACTTCTGATATCTCCGGAATATACTTTTTGAATTAATTGGTCAGTCATTTTTCAATAGATGCTTGTTTGTTTTAAGGTTTTACAATTAAAGGCAGAGTATGTTCAGATGAAAGGGAACTCAATTTCAGTATGTAGTAACCGGAACGAATATTTCCGGGTAATTTTAAGTTTAAAAAGGAATTATTTTGGTTAGAACTCCAATATTCTTGAAAAACCTTTCTCCCGGTTGCATCATAAAGGTTAATGGTAAAATCTTCCTGTAAAATTTCTTCAGAAAGAATCGTAAATTGATTTTGCACAGGATTTGGATAGATTAGAAAAGCATTTTGATTGTAGGCTCTAGGTCTTTCTATACCGGTAACTTCAAGAGCTCTTAAAACAGCCTGATAAGCATTTACTTTTCCTCTTCCCCAAAGGTTGCTGCCGGTGCTTGTTTCTGATAGCGAGTCAGTGTGTTGATCATGCAAAGCTGTTGACTGCAAAATATCTAAAGCCTGATTTGGCCAAAGCCCGGGATTAGCTTCCAGCATCAGTGCTACTATACCGCTGACAACAGGGGCTGACATTGAAGTACCGGATAAAGCCTGAAAAGGATACACCCTGCCTTCATAATCAACAGTTTCAGCATAATCAAACGGGTTTAATCCATCCTGATAGCTGGAGAGTGATGAAATGACAAGTCTTCCCGGGGCTGTGATATCCGGTTTAACCCGATAGTCTGTTGTTGGCCCCTGACTTGAAAATGAAGCAATTTCTCCAAAGACATAATTGCCGGTTGAAGCAACAAAGCGTTTGGCACGATATGCACCAACCGTTATTACGTTTCTTCCTGTCCCGGAAGGAACTGTCGGACCAAAGCTGACATCTCCCTGTATGTATCCGGGAAAGGGACTGCCGGCACCACTGCCCGCACTGAATAAAAAGCCTGCATTATTAATATATGTTTTCATCCGGATTAAATTCCATGCATGTAAGCGTGCATTATCTGAATGCATCTGTAAAACAACTCTGTTTGCAATTGGCTTTATAATTTCAACAATCATAAAAGACTTGCCGGTGTTTGAAGCCGGACCGGAACGGCTAATTCGGTAAGCTATACTATCTCCATTGTGAAACAAAGTATCTTCCAATACTTCAGGTATGTCATAACTGTTATACCAGGGCGTTTCTGCTAAAACAATGCCATTGGGACCGGGAAATCCCAGAGAAATGCTAAATGGATTGCCATCTTCTTCCCATATAGAAGCGACCTGACCTATGGAGTTATTAATAGAGACGAACTCTACCATAGTTTTAGCTGTGTCACTATTTTGAGAAAAGTCATTGAAAATATGAAAGGCAAACTGAGGGTTCCCATTGTTGCCCATGCTGCCAACAAAAATCCTTCCCTGACCTGCCACATCATCAATAACTGCATTCAATAAATCATTTCCATCATGCGGAAAAACATGACCTCCAAAACTCATATTGTAAACAACAGCTTTGCCAACATCATCAGCATAATTTTCTACATAAGCCAAAGCATCAGCCATGCCGGATGGCGTTTGCTGCATAGATATAAAAATCAGCTCAGATTCAGGAGCAACCCCTCTGTATTGGGTGCCGGCTCCACCACCGGCAGCAATGCCTGCAACATGCGTGCCGTGAGAACTTTTGTTTTCGTCCCAGTAGGGCACATCATGCAAACCGGCTTTAATCATTTGTTCCCCTATGAGTTCTTTTCCGTATCCGAAAGCAGGAGGGGGTGTGCCGGAATTATCGTTCATGTCCCACACCCTTTTAATTCTGAAGTTTTGCATAAGCGTATCGTAAAACATTGGGTGTGTATAGTCAAAACCCCAGTCCAAAACGGCGACAATAACATCTTTTCCATAAAAAGGTAAGGGTAAGTTTATACCTGAATAAACACTATCAGTATTAACGTCTTTCACAGCTTCGTGTAGAAAAGGCTGAATCATATTGCCGGCTTCGATATAGACAATTTCACTTATTTCAGAGAGTTTTGGAGTGTATTGCCAGGGCATCCGAAAACTAACGATATTGTTAAATACAGAGGTTATTCTTGCACCTTCTATTTTTTCTATTTTAGTTAGTGCATTTATATTTTCAAATTTTGCTAAATAGCCGGTGTACCAATCATTATTTTCCCATTGAAGCACATAAAGATTAATGATTTCTTCGGGTAAGTCTCCGTTTGTATCGAGATTGGTTTTTTCTAACTTTTCAAGGTCAAAAACCATGTTTTTAACTATAGGGGAAAAGTTCGACTGAGCATTTACTAAAGCAAGATTTAGTATGAGAAAAACGGGTATTAAAAGAATGTTTTTTTTGCTCATTGAAATAGGTTTGTGTGATTGTTATCCTTATGTATTAGAATTTATTTATCGCTAAGATACAGAATTCTGTAATGATTTATATAGAACAGACCTGAACTAATTGAAGTAAAAAAAATGCTTAAAACCGGTTGAAACTATTTATTTCTGACAGATTAAATAATAAAATAAAACGAGAAACTTAATTCCCGGCATTTCTAACAACAAAACTATATATTTCTTTGTTTAACTTTGCTGATAATAATTTCTTAAAAACGAATCATGCAAAAACGATACAAAGGCTTCATATTTTTCATCTGTGTAATGATTTTAAACTTCAATCCTGCTAATGGAGAAAACACTTTAATAGAAAAAAAAGATAAAATGAATTTGATTTATGTTTACGATGCTTTGTGTGGTTGGTGTTATGGATTTAGTCCGGTAATTACAAAAATTCATCAGAAATACAAAGCGGATTTTAGTTTTGAAGTAATTAGCGGAGGAATGGTAACAGGAGACCGGGTAGGTCCGATTGGTGAAGTCGCCCCATACATTTCAAATGCATATAAGGCTGTTGAAGATGCTGCCGGAGTTGAGTTTGGCAAAGCTTTTTTGGTAGATATTCTTGAGGAGGGCAGCACGAGATTTTCATCTTTTGAGCCGGCATTGGCTATGACAGTCTTTAAAGAAAAATTCCCGGAAAAAGCAGTTGAGTTTTCTGCAAGATTAAACAAAGCGATTTATTATGATGGAGTTCAACCGGCTGATTTAGAAAGTTATATTCCCATTGCGGCAGAATTAGGTTATAGAGAGAGGTCTTTTCGCAGAGCTTTGGAAGATGAGGAATATAAAACGAAAACCTATCTTGATTTTCAAAAATCCGGTTCTTTAGAGGTACGTGGTTTTCCTACGGTTTTTTTAGAGATAAATGGGGAAAGACACAGAGTTTCAGTAGGCTATGTTTCTTATGAGGAGCTTGAACAAAGAATTCAAAAAATTCTTACGGAAAAGTAGACTAAGCTAAATTTCTAAGTTATGGATATTCCAGATGAATACCCGGCCGTTTTGGGTGCTTGATTGTTATTTATTAGCGCTTAGACCCTTAGAAAGTGTATAATTTCATCTATAAGCATCAATTAAAAGCGTAAATATATAGCTATTTTATTTAATCTTTTTCCTTGATGAAAAGCAAAAAAGTCCCAAGAAGACCAAAGAGACCAAATTCCAAGATTTCAAAAATTCAAAGGCAGCAATTTTATTAGCCAGCTCATAAAAGGGAAAACCTAAAAAAATCTGTCATTACGAGCGCGACTACCGTAAGTATAGGGTTTTGTGCATGCACTCAAGTCGCGTGTGGTAATCTCCTGGTTAGAAAGAGCTGGAAATGGAAAAATTATGATGGAAAATGTTGTGAGAAGTCTCCCTATTAATGCGGAGATGCTTCCTGACGTCAGCATGACATGTAAGAGGAAGGCTTTTCTTATTCATTAAATTGTTAGAAAGACTAGAATAGTATTTTGAACCTCATGCTCCCAATCAAGAGATTGTCACACTTCAAGCTTACCCTCTCGGCTCCCCTTTTGAAGCTCACAATGATGGTGGGGTGTGAGGCTGTTTTTGCTCCATTTTCTTCTCATAGTCAAAGTTTTCTTGTTTTGTTGGACAATCCCTCAAGGCCCTGTTAAAGGCACGGAAGGCTTTAGTATTTATATTTTGGATGAACTTTAAGCTTAAAGACCATAAAGAAACCGTTTCGCAGAAGGAGTGCGGCCTTTATTCCGGACTTGGGGTACCCGCTGCTTGAATCTTGCGTGAAAAATTTTACTGTTCGACGCAAGGAGTTTAA
>REEL01000112.1 GCA_007695095.1 Chitinophagaceae bacterium
TCGCGTGTAATAATCTCCTGAATAGAAAGAGCTGGAAATGGAAAAATTATGATGGAAAATGGCAAAGTTGTGAAAGTTCTACCCATTAATTCGGAGATGCTTCCTGACGTCAGCATGACAGGTAGGGGGAGGGTTTTGCTTTTTAATAAAGGGGTTAGAACCAGCTCCCCTTTTGAAGCTCACTATTAGATTCCGGTTAAAATAAATAAGCCGGAGTATAAGAGCAGATAAACTGCTATACACTCCGGCTTAATGACCCAACCTAAACTAAACTAAACTAATCTATATTGTCATGCAAAAATGAATTTCTTTTATCTAAAGAAGGTCCGTTTTCATCATCGTCCTGATCAATTGAAAACTTGGAATAATCATTTTGAGAAGATTTGTAGCTTTCATCGTCAAAATTCATTTTTTTTCGCTTGAAAGCAGGCTCCGTTTCATAATCTTCCACTTTGGCTTCATTTGACATCAGTTTCATGCTCAAACTCTTAAGTTTGCTCTTTCTTTCTGATATTCCACTTAGACCCGAATATCTTTCTTCAGGTTTTGCTTCTGAATGTTCCGGTTCCGGGCTTTCCTCTTCTTCCGTTTTTTCGGTGTTTTCAACTTCTTTTACCTTAAACAGGTCGTCAGATTCCGATTCATTTTCATCATCATCTCCAAACATGTTTCTTTCGTTAAAGTCATTTTCATCATCATCACTTGTAGAAAAATCATGAGCGTCATTTTCTATATCTAAATCAAGTTTGATCTGACTTTCATCTGCTTCTGATTTGGTTCTTTTTTTAGGGGAATACCTGTTTTCATTTTGATTTTCATCTTCATCTTCTAAATCCAAAATAACTTTTTCATTTTCTACTGGTTTTTTGGTTTTTACATTTCTGTTTTCGGCAAAACCTGTTGCAATAACAGTTACACTTAGTTGATCACCCATGTTTTCGTCAGTGCAAAGCCCCATTATAAAATCAGAAGAGCCTGTTAGTTTTTCAATATACTCCGTAATCTGATCGATTTCCTCCAGTTTTTCCTGTTGACTTCCCGTAGTAATATTTAATAAAATATTCTTAGCACCCTTGATGTTGTTTTCACTCAAAAGAGGGGAGGATAATGCCTTTTCAACGGCTTCTATTGCTCTGTTTTCGCCCTCTGCTATAGCAGAACCCATTATGGCCAGTCCGCTATCACGCATTACATATTCAACATCGGCGAAATCGACATTTATATTTCCTTTTATGGTAATGATTTCAGAAATAGATTTAGCGGCTATAGCCAATATATTATCAGCTTGTGAAAAGGCCTCTGAGCGCGTCATTTTGTTGTAGATTTCCTTCAATCTTTCATTGGAAATAATGATATGTGCATCAGAATTTCTCTTCAGCTCTTCCAGCCCTTCCATTGCCTGTTCTAATTTTCTTTTCCCTTCAAATTTAAAAGGAGTGGTGACTATACTGACAGTCAGTATGCCCATGTCCTTAGCTGTTTGCGCTATTACGGGTGCCGCACCTGTTCCCGTTCCGCCACCCAGTCCGGTGGTTATAAAAACCATTTTTGTTTTCTTTTCAAGTATGTCCTTTATCTCACGAATTGATTCTTCGGCTGCTTTTCTGCCGACTTCCGGCCTGGAGCCGGCACCAAGACCTTCAGTGAGTTCAGGACCCAGTTGAATTTGGTTTGGTATTGGACTATCTTCAAGTGATTGTGCGTCTGTATTGCAAATAACAAAGTTTACTCCCTGTATTCCCTGATTATACATGTAGTTGACTGCGTTACATCCGCCTCCACCAACACCTATTACTTTGATGATCGACGATTGGTCTTTTGGTAAATTGAATTCCATAATTGTACTTTTTTGCTTTTAATAAAATTAAAAATCGTTTTCGATGCCGTCCTCAAACCATTTTTTTATGCTTTTCCAAAACTTGGCCAAACCTTTTTTTTCTTTTAGAACCACATTAGGTTCTATCGTTTCATTTTCCGTTGTCTTTAAAGTCTCTTCTGATTCTTCTTCTTCAAGTTCTGATTTGTTTTCTTCGAAACCTTTTAAGACTAATCCTATGCCTGTTGAATAAATCGGATTTTGTAAATTAGGTACTTCTGATTTTGCCAAATGTTCGTTTGGTAAACCAATTCTGGCATCCATGCCTGTGATATATTCAAAATGTGGTTTTACATTTTTTAGCATTGCACCTCCACCGGTAAGGACAATCCCACCGATAAGTGTTTTAGGGTAATCTTTATTAGCTGTTTCTATGTGAAACAAGACATCATGTATGATTTCTTCCATACGCGCATTAATAATGCCGGCCAGATTTTTTAAGGAAATTTCCTTTGCCGGACGCCCTTTCAGGGAAGGTATACTTACTACTTTGTTTTCAAAACTTTCTACCGGCAGGGAAGATCCGAATTTCAGTTTTAGTTTTTCTGCATGCTCTTTCAGCAGCTTGCATCCTTGTTGTATGTCGGACGTAACTATTTCTCCACCAAAGGGAATCACCGCAGTATACCGAATGATGTTTTCCTTAAAAATTGTAATGTCAGTTGAGCCGCCTCCAATATCAACAAGAACTACCCCTGCTTCTTTCTCTTCTTCGCTTAGTACTGCCTCAGCAGATGCAATTGGTTCTAAGATGATATCTTCAACTTCAAGTCCGCTTTTGACGATACAACGCTGTATGTTTTTGGCTGCCGTAGCTTTTCCGGTAATGATATGAAAATTAGCTTCCAGGTTAGTGCCCGGATATCCCTCAGGATCTTTGATAAAGTGTTCACCATCTACTATAAATTCCTGAGGTAACACATGAATGATGAGATTCCCCTGCGGAACCGGCATCTTTTTCATCTGTTTGATCATTTCCTCTATATCTTTTCTGGAAATTTCATCCTCTGTATTATTTCTGACAATGTTTCCTCTTTGTTGTTGGCAACGAATATGTTCGCCGGCAATTCCTACATATACTTTTTTGAAATCAATATCCACCTGGCTCTTGAGTTGCTCAACAGCCAGTTTAATAGATTCTACTGTTTTATCTATATTTGCTACCATACCACGACTAACCCCTTTGGAAAGACTTTTTCCAATTCCTAATATTTCCAGTTTGCCATATTCGTTCAGTCTTCCGGCTACGGCACAAATTTTTGTTGTGCCAATATCAATTGCTACTATTGTTTCTTTTTTCTTTTCCATGTATTGAAATTTATATTTTTGAACAAATAATCTGATTTTTATACTTTAGGTTTATGCTTTTGTATTTATCCCAGCTTCCGGTCTTAAGTCCTTCTCTGTAAAAAATGTATAGTTTAGTGAACTTTTCTTCCATACTTTCTATGTTTCCGAATATTATGTACTGATTTCCTAATCTGGGTATCAGTTCAAATTCACGATTTTCATTCACATATATCTGTTGTATAAAAGCAGACCAAAAATCAGATTCGTGTATAAATTGCCCTAATTCATATATTTCCAGCTGTATCAGGCTGTCTCTTTCGTGTTTATATTGGTTTTGATAAATAAATCCATTGACTACGGGAACTCTTGGAGTAAAATTATAAGATATAGGCATAGGATTTCCATTCATATCAAGATAATAACTCACATTGTTTTTGTTGATAACTCTGATTAGTGGCTTTCTCTGCTTAATATCGACGACTAATCTTCCATTGGGCTGAGCAAAAATTTGCGCATTTTTTATGAAAGGATTTGCATTTAATCTTCTTTCCATGGTATTTAATGGCAGAGTTCTTATCTTTTCATTTAAAATACCATTGCTGGTTTCATGATTTAATATTTCAAAAACTTCATCTTCCTGTATAAAAAATAAACCCGTATGATGGTCAATATTTACCACTAACTCTTTACATACAAAATCCTGCTGCTTGTTTTGAGAAGCTGCAATCAGAACGACCCAAAGTGCAATTACACCTATGTAGCCTACTCCTTTTAGGGTTTGTAATATTTTCTTATTTATCTTCATAACTATCTGCTATCAGATTTTTGTTTTTATTTTCTAAAGTATTTTTAATCGGTTCAACTAATTTGTCAATATCACCTGCCCCGGCTGTGATTAAAATGTCAAGCTGCATTAAGTCTATTTGAGCAGTTAACTCTTCTTTGGTCATTAGTTTATGGTTACCATGACTGATATACTTAGCTATCAGAGCGGCATTCACGTTTTCTATTGGTGCTTCCCGGGCCGGATAAATATCAAGTAAAATTACTTTGTCTGCATTTGAGAGGCTCTTCCCAAATTCTTCTGCCAAATCCCTTGTCCTGCTGTATAAATGTGGCTGAAAAATAATAGTGGTATGTCTTTTGGGATACTGTTCTTTTACAGATTTAAGCAAAGCATTAATTTCTGTTGGGTGATGTGCGTAGTCATCTATGTATAAAATATTTTCAGAGGCAAATACATATTCAAACCTTCTCTTCACGCCGCTAAAGCTTTGCAGGTTAACCTTAATTGTATTTTCATCCAAACCACTTTCTAATGCAGCTGTAATTGCTGCAATTGCATTTTCAAGATTATGAAGCCCCAGGGCAGGCATTTGAAATCCGCTTATTTTTCTTCCTTTATAGTTTAGTGAAAAATGGAGAAAAGTGTCCTTTTTTTCTATATCTGCCGGATATATATCTGCTGTATTATCCAAAGAGTAAGTGATAATCTCCGGGCAATCGAAATCCGAGTTGCGGTTAGCTTTTTCGTGTACTATCAGTTTACCTTCTTTAGGCAGCTTTCTGACAAAACTTTTGAAACTGTCGTATAAGTTGTCCATGGATTTGTAAATATCCATGTGGTCACTGTCAATTGATGACAGGATAATCATTTTAGGATAAAGTTTCAGAAAAGAATAGTCAAACTCATCTGCTTCCACTACAGCCCAGTCTTTTCCGGTTTTGAAATTACTGCCAATATTGTTGGAAATACCTCCTAAAAAGGCATAGGGATTTATGGATGAATTGTGAAACAGATGTGTTAGCAGGGACGATATTGTCGTTTTTCCGTGAGAACCGGCAACGGCAATAGTGTTTAATCTTTGAGTTATCATCCCCAAAACCTCGGCTCTTTTGAGCACTTGTATTCCTTTTTGTTTAAAAAAGATAAGCAAAGGATGATCCGATGGAATGGCTGGTGTGTAAACAACCAAATCCAAATTGTCATTTATGTTTTCCGGTTTTATATCATACGCTATCTGAACCCCTCTTTCTTCCAGCTTACGAGTGATGGCAGATGAATTTTGATCATAGCCGCTAACACTAATATTGTTTTCAAGAAAATAATGGGCAAGGGCACTCATCCCGATTCCACCGATTCCGGCAAAGTACACTTTTGATATGTTTGATAATAATATTGACATTAGGAATCCTTTTTTTCTAAAATTTGAATACAATTGTTTACGATATCCTGAACTGCATTTTCCTTTGCCATAGTTTTCGAAGCTTCACTTAGCGATTGTTGTGCTGCTTTGTTTTCACTTAGTGAAATAACTTCTTTTATAAGTTTTTCTTCAGCAATATGATCTTCAACTAATAAGGCGGCATTTTTTTTAACCAATGCCATTGCATTTTTATACTGATGATTTTCTGCCACATTTGGTGAAGGAACCAAAACAACAGCTTTGCCCACCATGCATAATTCTGATATACTGAGCGCTCCGGCTCTTGAGATAATTATATCGGCAGCAGCATAAGCCATGTCCATCTCTTTTATAAAGTCAGTGACGAACAAGCCTTTTTTGTTAAACTTTTCTGCTTTGGGATAAAAACCTTTCCCGGTTTGCCAGATTAGCTGAAGGTTTTTGTCTAATAATTCATCATGATTATTGTAAAGAGCTTTATTTATTGTTAATGCACCAAGGCTGCCACCGATTGAAAGTATAATAGTTTTGTTTTCATCCAAACCGAAAAATGCAGCTGCCTGAGATTTAGTAATATTTTTTCCTGATATATTTTTTCTTACCGGATTACCTGTGAAAATGATATTTTCTTTTGGAAAGTATTTATCCATACCATCATATGCCACAAACACTTTTTTAGCTTTTTTGGCCAGAATTTTATTTGTGAGTCCGGCATAGGAATTTTGTTCCTGCAAAACATAAGGGACTTTCTTTTTACCTGCCATATATAAAACCGGTCCGCTGGCATATCCTCCTACGCCTATTGCCAGGTCAGGCTTAAAATCAGATATAATTTTACCCGCTTTTAATAAAGATCTGATGACATGAAAAGGCAGCAGTAGATTTTTAAAAATAGCTTTTCTTTGAAGTCCTTTTATAGGTAAACCAATGATTTTAAAACCGCTTTCAGGGATTTTTTCCATCTCCATACGGCCTTCAGCACCTACGAACAGAAAGTCGGCAGCAGGTAATTGCTCTTTGAGTCCGTTTGCAATAGCTATTGCCGGATAGATGTGGCCTCCTGTGCCACCCCCTGATATCAGGATTTTATATGGCTTTTGTTGCATCAATTTTTTTTCCTTCTAGTTCTTCAATATTTCTACTTATACTTAAAATAATTCCTACCGACAGACTTGTGAACAGTAAAGATGTTCCTCCCATGCTTAAAAATGGAAGTGTTAAACCTGTAACAGGCAGTAAGTTTACTGTGACAGCCATATTTATCATTGCCTGTAAAACAAGGCTCAAACTCAGTCCAAATGCGAGTAAGGCCCCGAAAGCATTTGGCACCTTTAAGACAATCATAATACACCGGTATAACAGCAGGATGTAGAGCAAAATCAAGATGCCCCCGCCCATCAGTCCGTATTCTTCAATAATTATGGCGTAAATAAAATCTGAGTAGGGGTGAGGCAAAAAGTTTCTTTGAGTACTTTTACCCGGTAAACTACCGAAAATTCCCCCTTTTGAAATGGCTATTTTTGCCTGTTGAACCTGATACGTATCCTGACTACCGGTCATAAAGCTGTCGACTCTGCTTTGCCAGGTTCCTAATCTTCCCTGATTATCTGAAAATGAAAGTGTAAGAACAAGTAAACCTATTATCACACCACCGGTAAGTGATAATCCGGCCAGATATAAAATTTTAACCCTGCCAATAAACATGAGTATAAAACAGGTTAAAAATAAAAGCAAAGCTGTTGATAAATCTGCCGGAGCAATTAAGAGTGTAATAATTATTAAGGGTATGAAAATGGGCAAAAACCCTTTTTGAAAGTCTTTAATTTCATTTTGTTTGATCGATAGAATTTTGGCTACATACATAATCAGTCCCAACTTAGCTAAATCTGAGGTTTGAAAAGAAAGGTTAATTACGGGTAGTGTAATCCACCTTTTAGCCTGGTTTAAATCAGTTCCCATGAACAAGGTGAAAATCAATAGTGGTATGGATATCAGCATGATTAAATCACCAATTCTTGCATAGTATTTATAGTGAAGCAAATGTGCTAAAAACATAACCCCAAGGCTTAGGAAAACAAGCACAAGCTGGCGCATCAGGTAAAACTCCGTGTTACCTGTCTGATACCTATAAGCTAAGGTTCCTGTAGAGCTGTAAACAGCCAACAGGGATCCTATGGATAGTATAATTACTACCATCCAAATGTACCGATCTCCCTTTATGTTTTTAAATAATGCCTGCATTTTTTATAGCTCTATTACATGTTTTTTAAAGTGTTCACCACGTTTTTTATAATTTTCAAACAAATCAAAACTCGCGCATGCCGGAGACAACAAAACGGCATCTCCATTTGTAGAAATCGCAGCAGCCATTTCCACCGCCTCTCTCATATTATCTGTATTCATCATCACATCCACATGCTTTGAGAATGCATTGTGTAAGGGGACATTATTAGCGCCCAAACAAATGATTGCTTTCACTTTTTTTCTGATTAATGGAATGATTGAAGCATAGTCATTGCCTTTGTCAACTCCTCCGGCTATCCAAACTGTCGGTTTATTCATTGATTCCAAAGCATACCAGGCGGAATTTACATTTGTAGCTTTTGAGTCATTAATATATTCCACACCCCCGATTCTTGCTACAAACTCCAGACGGTGTTCCAGTCCTTTAAAGTCCATAAAACTCTCCCGGATGACTTCTTTTCTGAGGTCAAGCACTCTGGCTGAAATTCCGGCAGCCATAGAGTTGTAAATGTTGTGTTTGCCTTTAATTTTTAAGTCTGTAAGTTCCATTTCGAAAGGGTTTTCTTCGGCAATTATTAATTTGTTGTTTCTGGTAAAGGCTGTGAGTTCTTTTTTTTCTTCCATACCAAACCAAAGCTTTCTGGTATTCAATTGCTTTTTGTTGATGTGTTCAAGCAGAACCTTATCATCAAAATTGAGGATTAGTGTATCTTCTTTATCCATTAGCCTAGCTATGCTAAGTTTAGACTGTATATAGTTTTCAAATTTATCCTGGTATCTGTCCAAATGGTCTTCGGTAATGTTTAAGATTATGCTGATTTTTGGTTTAAATGTTTTGCAATCGTCTAATTGAAAACTGCTGACTTCCAGTACATAGTAATCCGTATCTTCTTCAGCATTTATCACCAGTTTAGAAAATGCATCCCCGAGATTTCCTCCCACAGAAACTTTTAAGGAAGCTTTATCCAAAATGTGTCCAATCAGCCTGGTCGTTGTTGATTTTCCGTTTGTTCCTGTGATAGCAATCACCGGTTTGTCTGTATATCTGAAGGCCCATTCTATTTCAGAAATCAACTCGATTTTTTGTTTTCTTATGGTTTGAACTATTTTTGTTGATTCGGGTACTCCCGGACTTTTAATTATCAGTTCAGAATCACAAATTTTATCAAGACTGTGCTCTCCCTCTTCAAAATCAATTTTATATTGGTTCAGTATAGCTTTGTACTCGGCCGTAATATTTTTGCTGTCTGAAACAAAAGCATTCCAGCCTTTGAGGCTTGCTAAAACTGCTGCCCAAACCCCGCTTTCACCTGCTCCTAAAATGGTACATCTTTTTTCCATTTACCTCAGTTTTAATGTTATAATAGTCATGACAGCCAATAGTAGCCCTATAATCCAGAATCTGCTGACAATCTTAGATTCATGCATTCCTTTCTTTTGAAAATGATGATGAATAGGTGCCATCAGAAAAAAGCGTTTTCCTTCTCCGTAAACCATACGGGTATATTTGAAATAAAAGACCTGTATGATTACGCTTAAATTTTCTAACAGGAAAATGCCGCAGAGAATAGGTAGCAGTAATTCTTTTCTCATGATAATAGCAAGGGCAGCTATGATGCCTCCAATTGCCAGACTTCCTGTGTCGCCCATGAATACCTGTGCCGGATATGCATTATGCCATAAAAAGCCTATACAGGCTCCTATAAAGGCAGCGGTGAAGATTACCAGCTCTCCCGTAAACGGGATATACATTATATTTAGATAGTTCGCAAAAATGATATTACCGGAAACGTAGGCAAAAACTCCCAGAGTCGCCCCTATGATTGCAGAGGTGCCGGTTGCCAGTCCGTCAAGTCCATCAGTCATATTAGCTCCGTTAGAAACAGCTGTAACAATGAATATGACAACCGGAATAAAAATGAGAAATGCCCATTTTTCGTAACCCGGGCCCAGAAATTTAAGTGGGGCAGAATAGTCTATTTCATGATTTTTGAGGAATGGAATAGTCGTTACCGGTTTTTTGACATCTACCATGGTATGCTGATCTCCCATGAAATCGCTGATGGTAATTACATCACCATTTTGAAGAATTTCATTGCTTTCTACTTCCTCTATAGTGGCAATATTTACCCTGACGATAACATCCTCATGGAAGAATAAAACAGAACCGACAATTAAGCCCAAACTGATTTGCCCGAAAATTTTAAACTTTCCGGCTAAACCTTTTTTATTTTTTTTGAAAACTTTGATGTAGTCGTCGAGAAATCCGATTAAACCCATCCATACAGTTACCAGAAGCATTAGTAAGATGTAAATATTATCAAGTTTGGCAAAAAGTAAGGTAGGAATAATGATAGCTGCCAGGATGATGAGTCCGCCCATAGTGGGAGTTCCTTCTTTTTCTTTTTGACCTTTGAGACCTAAATCTCTCACTGATTCTCCAACCTGTTTTCTATGAAGAAAGGCAACCAAACGGCCTCCGAACACAAGCGTTATCAGTAAAGAGAAGATAATGGCCATACCTGCTCTGAATGAGATAAACTGAAATACCCCGGCTCCGGGTATTCCAAATTGTTCATCCAACATGTTAAACAGATAATATAACATTATGTATTTAAAATTTTTAGTTCGTGTATTAAAATCAGCTTATCATCAAATGGATGCTTTTCGCCATTTATTTCCTGATATTTTTCATGTCCTTTGCCGGCTACCAGTATAATATCCTGATCTTTTGAAAGTGAGCAAGCCAGTTGTATCGCTTCCTTTCGATCGGGAATACTTAGTGCTTTTTTTTCTAAAGCAGGATGAAGGCCGGCTTTCATTTCTTTTATAATTGCCTGTGGATCTTCATTTCTGGGATTATCACTGGTTAGGATTACTCTGTCGCTCATTTCAGCAGCAATTCTGGCCATTAGCGGTCTTTTTTCTTTGTCTCTGTTGCCTCCGCAGCCAATGACTGTAATTACTTGCTGTTTTTGATTTTTCATATTGTTTATTGCCGCCAGAGTGTTTTTAAGTGCATCCGGTGTATGGGCAAAATCAACAATTCCGGTAATTCCGTTTTTACTAATTTTTATATAATCAAATCTTCCTTCAGGAGCTTTAAGGGCAGACAGCGGTTCAAAAATTTCTTCTTCCGGAATACCAAGCTCAATGGCTACAGCAAAAACCGTTAGTAGATTCCAGGCATTATGTTCACCTAAAAGTAGAGAGAAAACTTCCTTACTATTTATGTTTACCAGCATTCCCTCAAAGCTTTGCTCCAGTAGTTTGCCTTTGTAATCTGCCATGGTGTATAAACTGAAAGTTCTTTTTCTGGCTTTGGTGTTTTGGAGCATTACCGTGCCTCTTTTATCATCTACATTTACCAATGCAAAAGACATAGAACCGAGGCTATCAAAGAGTTTCTTTTTAGCCGTTATATAGTTTTGAAAATTCAGGTGATAGTCCAAATGATCATGAGAGATATTTGTGAAAACTGCACCGGTAAATTTTAAACCGGCTATTCTTTTTTGTTCAATGGCATGTGAGCTTACTTCCATAAAAACATACTCACAACCATTTTCAACCATTTCATGGAAAAGTTTATTTAGTTGAAGTGTATCAGGTGTAGTAAAGCTTGAAGGATAGGTTTTATTTGCAATTTTATATTCCACAGTAGAAATCAAACCTACTTTAAAGCCCAGCTTTGTAAATAATTGAAAAAGCAGACTTACAACTGTTGTTTTTCCGTTCGTGCCGGTAACACCTATGAGTTTTAGCTTGTTTGCGGGTTGCCCAAAGTAATTTGCTGCCATTATACCCATAGCAGCTTGCACATCTGCTACTTTGATATAGGTGATGTTTTCCTTGTAATTTTTAACTTGATCAGAGTGTACAATAGCTCTGACATTTTTCTTTTCAGCTTCCGGTATGAAGTCGTGGCCATCTGATTTCAAGCCTTTAATTGCAAAAAAGACATCATTATCGGCCAGTTTGCGGGAATCAAATTCAAGGGCATTGATTTCACAAGCTGTGTTGCCATATACTTCATCTAATGGCACCGTGTATAATATGTCTTTTAAAAACTTTTTCATCCCAGTTCAATAGTAATTTGAGTCGAGTTATTTAACATTTGTCCGGGAGTTAGTGATTGCCTGATTACTCTCCCGCGACTTCCAATGATTTCTACTGTTAGACCCATATTTTCCAGTAAATAAATTGCATCTTTCAGACCCATCCCTCTTACGTCAGGTATATTTTCTTTATTGACGGATAGATTAGACAGGTGTATTTTGTTATTGGTAATTCTGGAGGATATCCATTCTGTATCAGAATAATCTTCATACAGTAATCCCAGATTTTTTAACAGAAAGCGAGCATCATAGGCACTTCCGGGTCGTAAAATTGGAACGGACACGGTCTCCTCCTGTACATATAGGTTTACCGGCAAATGCATTGGTATACTCATTGAGTAAACATGGTCTGCTATTTCTTTAAAAACGGGGCCGGCAACATGTCCGCCATAGTAAATTCCGGATGTTGGTTTTTGAATTACTACTATACAGGAATACTCCGGATTGTCAGCCGGGAAATATCCAACAAATGATGATTGATATTTATCGCTATAAGTGCCTGCATCTGCTATTTGTGTGGTACCGGTTTTTCCGGCAATTTTATAAGAATCAGAACGGATAACCCTGCCGGTACCGTTTTCTACTACGCTCTCCAAAAGTAAACGGATATCTTCCAATGTTTTTTGTGAAGTGATAGAACTATTTAAAACTTCCGGTTCAAAGCTTTCTATTACATTTCCGTATTGTTGAATAGATTGAACCAGATATGGTTTCATCATTTTTCCGTTATTAGCAATGGCATTATAAAATGCTAAAATTTGAATAGGAGCCAGTTGTAATTCATAACCTACAGCCATCCAGGGCAATGTTGTTCCGCTCCAGTCAGGATTTGACGGGTCCTTTATAAATGGTGTAGCTTCCCCTCTTATCTCTATTCCAACGGGCTTGTCCAAGTCCATTTTTTTCAGATGATTTATAAATTTGTGAGGCTGACTTCCGTAATGTTGTTGAATCAATCTTGAAATGCCTACATTGGAAGACATGTCAAAGGCTCTTTGTATGGTAACTCTTCTGTTATCATGTTGCTCGGCATCTCTCATTACCAAATCAAAAAAGTTATACCTGCCCCGGTTTAGGTCAACACTGTCATTAATATGTATATACCCGTCTTCCAAAAGGGCAATCATCGCAGCGGTTTTGAATGTAGAACCCGGCTCGGTTCCTTCACCGATAGCATAATTGTATTTTTCCCAGTAGCGCCCTTTTTCAATTTCACCTAAGTTGGCAATTGCCTTTATTTGCCCTGTACTTACTTCCATTAGAACTGCTGTTCCGTGACTTGCTCCATGTGTTTTTATTGCTTTTAAAAGTGCATTTTCTACAACATCCTGAAGGTTTACATCTATGGTCGTAACTATATCTTTACCATGTTGAGGCTTGATTTCATCTTCGTCATTGATAGGAACCCATGTGCCTCCTGATATTCTTTGCATAAGTCTTTTGCCTTCAACACCGGATAAATATTCATCGAATGCGCCTTCTAAGCCAACGGGTTGCACATCCGGTCTTACGTAACCAATAGTTCTGTGAGCGAGTAGGCGAAAAGGAGTTACCCTTCTGTTTTGCTGAATAACAATCATGCCTCCTCTGAACCGGCCTTTTCGGAATATGGGCCAGCTCCTCATTTCCATTAATTCGTGGTAATTGGCATTTTGCTTTATTAATAAATAGCGATTGCCGTTTAGTCTTGCATTTACCAGCCTTCTTTTATATTCAATTTCTGAAGCATCACCAAAAAAAGCAGACATATTAAATGCGAGACTGTCAACTTTTGAATAGAATAATTCATCTGTAATGGATTCGGTGTTTGGGTCAAAACGAACTTCAAAAAAAGGCAAAGAAGTAGCTAATAAACGACCATCAGCAGATAAGACATTTCCTCTTTCCGCTTCAATAGAAATATAGGCTGTGGTTAAACTGTCTGCAAAAGATTTCCAGTACTCACCTTCAGATACCTGAATTTGAACAGCTTTTACAAAGACAGCTCCCCCAAGAAGGCATATAAATATAAATGCCACCCAGATTCGCCATAATATTTCTTTTTTAATATTCATTTCCTCTTACAATAATTTTATAAGGTGGTGATTGAATTTCTTTTAAACCATAAGGAGCAACTTCCTTAGCTACTTCTGTTTGCTTGCTTTTATACATTAGCTCAGCTTTTGTGGTCATATACTCCCACCTCAATTCTTTTAGTTTTGGTTGTAATGTGTTCAGGTGGCGCATTTTCTTTTCAGCCATGTGCGTATTTCCTATGTATACTATCGCAAGCAATGAACAGAACAGGACAAAAGGTAAATTAAGCAATAGCTTGTCAGGCTGGAAAATTGATTTTCCATCCCATCTTTTTAGCCACGATTTAATGTTCATTTTTTCCATCTTCTACTCTTTTAATACAAATGCTGTTTTATCTAAATTTTGTGCAGTTCTCTCAGCTATTCTGAGTTTTGCACTTCTTGCTCTTTTATTTTCATTTGTTTCTTCTTCAGTTGCTGTAATAGGTTTTTTAGTTATTTCTTTAAATATTTTATAAGGATTACCATAAAGGTCTTTTGAAACTGTCCCTTCAAAATTGCCAGACTTTATAAAGTTTTTAACAAGCCGGTCTTCCAGGGAATGGTATGACATAACTACCAGTCTTCCATTTTCAGCTAACACCTCTGCTGATTGTTCTAGTAAATCTCTCAGACTCCCCATTTCATCATTCACTTCAATTCTTAAGGCCTGATACACTTTTGCCAAATACTGCGAAGGTTTTTTTCCGGCATATTTAACTGTAAGCTCTCTGAAAGCCTTCCCTTCGGTGAGAGGAAAACCCTCTCTTGTATTTACTATACCTGATGTAAGTGCGCTTGCATTATTTATCTCACCATACAGTCTGAATATATTCTTCAGGTTAGCAAATGAGTAGCTGTTTAGTATATCAGCGGCACTATGAGGTAAGTCTTTTGACATTCGCATATCGAGCGTATCGTCATATCTGGTCGAAAAACCTCTTTCCGGGGTATCTATTTGATGAGAAGAAACACCTAAGTCAGCTAAAATTCCATCTACTTTTTTTATACCGTTCAGCCTTAAAAATCTTTTTAAATGCCTGAAGTTTTGTTGTATAAAAATGAACCGGGGGTCTTCAGGAATGTTTCTTAGAGCATCTTCATCCTGGTCAAAGCCAATAAGTTTTCCATTTTCACCAAGGTTGTCTAAGATTGCTTTTGAATGACCGCCGCCACCAAAAGTTACATCTACATAAATACCATCTTCTTTTACAGCTAATCCCTCTATACATTTATTTAAAAGAACGGGCCTGTGATAACTATTCATCGTTATCCTCTTTTGACAGATCACCCATTACATCTTCTGCCAGGTCTGAAAAGTCTGCCGGTTCATCATCCAGCAATCCTTCGTATTCTTCTTTGTTCCAAATCTCTATTCTGTTTGAGTAGGCAAATAGCACTACATCTTTTTTTAAGTTTGCATATTCCATTAGTGATTTTGGAAAAAGTATTCTGTTGTTGGAATCCGGAGATAATTCTGTAGCTCCCCTGTAGAAATATCTTACAAATTGCCTGTTTTTCTTTACGTACAGGTTGAGTCTGTTAATTTCAGAACTTATTTTTTCCCACTCGTTAAAAGGATAAAGAACCAAATGTTTCTCAAAGCCACGATTTACAACAAACCGATCCCGGGCCTCCGGAAGCAACTGTTTGTTCAGTCCGGAGGGAATCATGAGACGCCCTTTGGCATCTACTTTGCATTCATATTCCCCAAGAAACCTGGTCATTTTTTATCGTTTAAGAGTAAATTTATAATATTTTTCCCACAATTTCCCACTTTCTCCCACAAAATTATACAAAAAAAATTACTAGTACATAGTGGAATGAAAGATATCCTGCTGAAAAAAGTAATTTGAAGCAATTTGAGACGGGGTGTTTAGCTGAGATTCAGGAGTAGCAATTGGTACAGAAAAGCATCTGAAAAGAAAAAGTTATCCACAATCAATCATGAAGCGGTCAGTTAAAAGTTTTGTCCAATTTCTTTTAATTCAAATTTTATGCTATGGTAAGTTTTTAAAATGCTTGTTTAAAAACTTAAATGTTTTTTTATTCATGTATAGCAAGGGGGCTAAAGCTTTAGGTTGCCCATATTCTTCTTTATTTCAAAAAAAATAAAACTTTTGAAAATCAACTCCGTATACAAGCACAACTTAACCGTTATAACCAAATTTTTCAACCAAAATATTTAATCATGATACGCATAACTATTTATGCGGTAATGTTACTTTTTTCTGTCTCAACTATAAGCTTACAAGCACAGGTAGTTGCAGATTTTACCGCAAACAAATCAGCGGCTTGTAGTCCGTTAGTCGTTCAGTTTACTGATAATTCTCAGGGGAATATTACCTCCTGGTTTTGGAATTTCGGAAACGGAAATACATCTACGCAACAGAATCCCGGTGCTATTTATATACAATCCGGGGATTATCATGTGACGCTGATTGTATCAGATGGAAATGTGTCAGATACTATTGTTAAGACTGACTTTATTTCTGTTTATTATCCACCTCAGACTGAATTTACAGTTGATGCACTAAGTGGATGTGCTCCGATGACAGTTAATTTTCAGGATTTAAGTGTTGCAGGGTCATCAAATATTCAAAACTGGGCATGGAATTTTAGTGATGGTGGAGATAGTTATAGTCAAAACCCAACACATACTTTTACGCAGCCCGGAACTTATGATGTGACATTAATGGTTTTTGATGCAAATGGTTGTCAGCATTCGGTAACATATACAGATTATATAACTGTAAATCCGGAGCCTGTAGCGGATTTTGTTTCTGATATAAATAATTCATGCATAGCTCCCCTGAGTGTTAATTTTACTAATTTATCGACAGGTAACAATTTAACATATCATTGGGATTTTGGGAATGGGCAAACCACATCTGTGGAAACTCCTTCAATGACTTATAATCAACAAGGAAATTATACAGTAAATCTTACTGTAACTGATAGTGATGGTTGCATATCTTCAGTTTCAAAAAGTAATTTTATAAATATAGAAGAGTTTACCGCTGATTTTGAATCTGATTTAACGAATGTTTGTATTGGTGAAACGGTTTCATTTACCAATTTAAGTAATTTGCCTGCCAATGACTTTATATGGGATTTTGGAAATGGTGAAACTTCCACCGCAGAAAACCCTCAAATCGTATATAATTTACCGGGAACCTATACAGTAAGCATGATAGCTACAACTCCGGGTGGATGTATAGATACTATTGTTTATGCAAACTACATAGAAGTCAGCGCACCTCAGGCGATTAATATTTCGTTGTCAGATATTTTTAGTTGTCAAACTCCATTAACTGTAAACTTTACTTCAGATGCACCGGCTGGTTCTCAGTTAAACTGGGATTTTGGTGATGGAACAACCAGTAATGATCTTAACCCGGTACACACTTATACTCAATATGGAGAATTTGATGTATCATTAGAAGTTACCAATCCAAACAATTGTAGTGTCTTAGTAAATTATGATACCCCGGTTGTAATTACTGCTCCGGTGGGAGATTTTGTAGCAGATACAACTATGGGTTGTGTCCCGCTGGATGTTAACTTCACAAGTACTACAACTGCTGTGCCTGATATTACAAGCTGGGAATGGGATTTTGGGGATGGTAATACCTCAACAGATGAACATCCGGTACATACTTATGCTACTGAAGGTATTTTTCATGTAAGTTTAATTATTACAAATGATAATGGTTGCAGTGATACAATTGTAAAGAATAATTATGTGAGGGCAGGGAATCAGCCAACAGCAAATTTTGAGGCTACACCTCTAGTCTCTTGTATTAATTCACCAATTTCGTTTACGAATTTGTCAGACAGTGCAAATATTTATTTTTGGGGTTTTGGTGACGGTGGATTTTCGAATCTGATTGAACCAGTTTATACATATAGTGATACCGGATATTTCGATGTTACCTTAATAGCCTTAAATAATGGATGTCCAGATACTTTGATTCTGGAGGATTATATTTACATTTATCCTCCATTAGCTGATTTTTCATACACACTGAATTGTTCAGACCCTTATACCGTAGTGTTTACGGATAATTCATTTGCTCCGGATAGCTGGAATTGGTCATTCGGTGACGGAAGTGTTTCAACAGATATAAGTCCGGTTCATACTTTTTTCAATACAGGTACATACACTATAACGTTAGAGACCGGACATAGCCCAAGCGGATGTATGGACCAAATAAGCTATAATATTACAATTGCTGAACCCATAGCTGATTTTCATGCTATAGAAACTGAAGGCTGTGCCCCTTTTAATTTTGATTTACAGGATGATTCTCAGGATGCAGTTTCCTGGCTTTGGTTAGTAGATGGAATGACATCAACTCAGCAAAACCCACAATTTACAATTTCTACACCCGGTTCGTATGATGTACGCCTTATAATAGAAGATATAAATGGTTGCAAGGACACTATTGTTAAAAATGAATATATAGTTGTAAATGGACCTGTTGCTGATTTTACAGCTACCCCAACTCAGGGTTGTGCTCCATTAGATGTTCAGTTTGAAGATAATTCTACTCCATATATGGGTAATATTACCCAATGGGGTTGGGATTTTGGAGACGGTAATACCGGTACAGGCCCATTCCCTTTGCATACTTATCAAAATAGTGGCAGTTACACGGTTTCATTAACTGTTGTGGATGATAATGGTTGCAGTCATACAAGTACAAAAAATTATTTTATAGAGCCGACATTTCCGGAGCCTGATTTTACTTTTGATAATACTTCATGCACGGCTACACCAGTTTCATTTCAAAATACGTCAAATGGTACCGGCCTGAGTTATTTCTGGAATTTTGGAGACGGGAATACATCTACAGATACAAATCCGACACACCTTTACTCAGTTGAAGGAATATATTCTGTATCATTAACAGTTACAGATGTGAATGGATGTGACAGCACACTTACAATCCAAAATGCAATAAATATCAGCAATCCAATTGCATCTTTTACTGCCGACACCACCTTTTCACCTTGTCCGCCTCTTTTAGTTAATTTTGAGGATCAAAGTACCGGTGATATAGTTGCATGGAATTGGAACTTTGGGGATGGCAAAACTTCCAATCTGGAAAATCCGACTCATGTATATTTAACACCCGGAAATTTTGATGTAACGCTTGTGGTAACAAGTATTCATGGATGTAAAGACACTATTCATGTTACTGACCATACTGTGGTTTTGGGACCTTATGGTACATTTGATTTCAACCCTCAGCAGGGATGTACCGATTTGGTAGTAGATTTTATTTCATCAACTACGAACACCGTAAGCTGGACTTGGGATTTTGGAGATGGGACAGTGATTTATGATACTGATTCTGTAATTCAGCATACCTATCAGAGTGTTGGGAATTACAGCCCTGTTATGATACTTGACGATGGTTTAGGTTGCTTATTTTCAGTGGAAACTACTGATACGGTAAAAACCGGTAGTCTGACATCAGATTTTGCAGCAAGTACAGAATATTTATGTAAAGAAGGTGAGGTGCATTTTGGAAGTATAATACAATCTTCTCATTCTCAAATAGATTATTTGTGGGATTTTGGAGATGGAAATACTTCTACAGATGCAAATCCAATTAACTTCTACAGCACTCCGGGAATTTATACCGTTAGTCTTATTGTAGACAATGGATTTTGCGCAGATACTATCATCAAACAAAATTTAATAGAGGTAGATCCGGGACCTAATGTATCATTTTCAGCATCTGATACTGTTTCCTGTGACCCTATGATGGTTCAGTTTACTGATTTAACAATATCAGCTTATGCTATTCAAAGCTGGGAGTGGGATTTTGATAATGGTACTATTGATAGCATACCTAACCCTCAGGTTTTCTTTTCTGATACAGGTGTGTATACTGTTTCTTTGACAGTTACTTCTGAAACAGGCTGCAGCAATACAGAATTTATAGATATAATTATTCATAGTTTGCCGGTAGCATCTGCCGGTAATGATCAGCAAATATGCTTTGGAGATTCAATTGAGCTGAACGGAAGCGGTGGAATAATTTATGAATGGTCTTCAACAGGTGGAATGTCTGATCCAAATATTCAGAATCCGGTAGCATTCCCTCAACAAAGTTCGACATATAATTTAACGGTAACGGATCAAAACGGATGTCAAAGCTCAACTCATGTAAATGTGATAGTAATGCCATTGCCAACGATAACAGTTAGTCAGGATACTGCTGTTTGTTTGGGAGAAACTACTGAGTTGATGGTAAGCGGAGCTAATACCTATTTATGGACGCCTTCATCTTCTCTGGATTGTGAAAATTGTCAAAAAGTAATTGCTTCTCCAACTTCTACTACTACTTATGTAGTTAAAGGCACAGATTTAAATGGCTGTCAAATGGAAGATTCAGTTACTGTAAACGTGAATCCGATTCCTGAAGGAATAGTAACAGATAACCAAACGATTTGTATAGGTGAAAGTGTTGAGATTGAAGTGGTTGGCGGAATAACTTATAACTGGCAAAATACAAACGGATTGTCCTGCACTACTTGTCCTGATCCGATTGCACAGCCACAGGTTTCTACACAATATTTTCTGGAAACGATAAATGAATTTGGTTGCAGTAGTCTTACTGACATTGCAATTGCCGTGAATCCTTTACCGGAGGCAAGCATAATAGCTGATACTGCTATTTGTTTTGGTGAATCAGTTGAATTAACAGTAAGTGGAGGAACATCTTATCAGTGGGATACAACAGTTAGCGGATTGAGTTGCTATGATTGTGAAAATCCTATGGTTACACCACAAGGCACTACTGATTATTATGTGGAGGTATTCAACCAGTTCAATTGCAGTGTTCAAAAGGAAGTAAATGTAGTCGTAAATGATAATCCATTTGTTAATATTGAAAGTGGTGCAACTATTTGTGCAGGAGAAGTATTTGCTCCTACGGTTGACTTTTCTTCAGATATAACCTCATGGAACTGGAATCCGAATGATTACATGAGTGGAAACGGAATTGCAAATACTGAATTATTCCCGGAGGTTCCGACACTATTTATAATAGAAGTTGAAAATGAAAATAATTGTACATCTTCAGATAGTGTTTTCGTTGATGTAATAAATAACATAGCCACAAATTCAGTTAATTCGCATGCTGTATGTGAAAAAGATATAGTTGAGTTAGAGGTTACATTGCTACAATATTCAGATTTGTCTGAAGTGACTTTTACATGGGTTGATGCAGATGGGCAAATAATTAGCAATAATGAGAGTCTTACGGTTTTAGCAGACTATGATAAAGAATATACATTAATTGTTGAAGGTGGAGCTTGCGTACCTGATACAGTTATGTATGAAGTAATTGCAAACCCGTTACCTTATGTAAGCGCTGGTGAAGACAGACATGTTGTTTCCGGAACTCAAATCACATTAGACGCTACTTCAGACTCAGAAAATGTAAGTATTGGCTGGTCTGACGGAGTTTTCTGGTCATGTGAGGATTGTAATGGAGAGTGGGTGACTGTTGATGTGCAAACTACTTATACCACAACGGCCGTAAATGAATTTGGATGTATATCTCAGGATAGCAAAACCATTAAAGTTATTGAAAATTGCGGAGCTGATATCTTCATTCCAAATACGTTCACTCCTGATGGAAATGAAATAAATGATAAGTTATATGTGCGAAGTTTAGCTGTTGAAGAAATTAAATTCTTTAGAATTTATGACCGCTGGGGAAGACTTGTTTTCGAAACAAAAGATTTGAATCAGGGATGGGATGGTCGCTTCAATGGACAGATGATGAATACAGGAGTTTATGTTTTTCAGCTTGAAGCACTTTGTACAAATGGAATTATAATTCAAAAAGAAGGTAATGTTACCTTACTCAGGTAACTCAAGATACTATTTTGGTTGATAGTAGTTTTGGTTAAGTAAGGCAGGCTTGAAATTTCAAGCCTGCTTTTCTTCTTTTTGAACTTTTTTTAAGCATATAAAGTTAAAGGTGTTATGAAAATTGCCCAAAGCATATCTGTGTTGTTTTTGGCCTTTATGTTGATTTTTTCAACTACGGGTTTAGCAATTTATACGCATTATTGTAATGCAAAAAATACCGCTACTGCCAATTTATTTCAGGAAGCTAAATGTTGCGGTACCTCTCATAGTCAGCATAAAGCAATTAGTTGCTGTTCTGAATCCGAAACACATGACTCTACAGAAAATATAAGTAATCAACAATGCTGCGAACACAATCTAAACTTCGTAAAAGTTGATTCAGAGTTTTTGATTACTAAAAAATCACATTTATCTTCAGATGATATGCCGATTAAATTCGGTTTTGTTTTAAATATTCTTTCCGAGAACAAGCATTCAGAGAAAAATATTTCTACCACTTACCATGGACCTCTGCTATACGTCAACAGCAGGGATATTTTACAATTAACTTCAGTTCTGCTTATTTGATAAAGTATTTATAAGTTAAAGTACTGTGTAGTAATCTTTTTTATGTAAAGGAAAACACTACAGGTAATTAAGCTATTTAAATGCATTTTATTAAATTTAATATTTTGATACGCTAGATAAGCGTGTTAATCATAAAAACAGAAAATGAAGACGTATAAATATTTATTAATTTTTTTAGCAACCATTGTAACCCTGGAGGTGAGTAGTCAGCAGATTACGGGTAATATAAAAGTGGTTGATGCCGGAGAGCAGTCCCCGGCAACCGGTGCAAATATTTTTTTACCGGATTTAAGCAGAGGAACAGCAGCTGATGATGAGGGTAATTTTAAATTAGAGTTACCAAAAACCTCTGTTCCCGAATTTTTTATCGTAAGTTTTATCGGTTTTGAAAACGATACTTTTGCATTGGAAAAAGATAAATTTTACGAGATTTTATTGGATAAATCTACTTCCATTGCTGAGGTTACCGTCAGAACGAGCACTCCACCTACTTTTACGGCAGTATACAGACCAATTAACAGAGTAACAATCAGCGAAAGGGAGTTGCAAAAAGCAGCTTGTTGCAATTTGGCTGAAAGTTTTGAGACCAATCCAACAGTAGATATCAGCTACAGTGATGCAGTTTCTGGAGCACGCAAAATTCAAATGTTAGGTTTGGATGGGAAGTATGTTCAGATTGGTTTTGAAAATATTCCTATAGGAGACGGGCTTAACTATACTTATGGTTTAACACATATACCCGGTCCCTGGTTGGATAATATTCACATTACCAAAGGGGCGGGCTCGGTTTATCATGGATTTAATGCCATGACCGGTCAGATTATGCTGGATTTTAAAAGACCTGAGCGAGTAGAAGACCCTTTATACTTTAATGCGTATGTAGATCATTCCAGCAGAACAGAAGCGAATGTCTTGCTACACCGTAACTTTGGACATAAATGGTCCGGTTTGGTTTTGTTTCATGGAAATTACAATTTTCTGAGAATGGACATGAATGGAAACAACTTCATGGATATGCCTTTAAACAGACAGCTTAATATAATGAATCGCTGGACTTATGATTCACATGACAGGATTTTATGGCAATTTGGTGTTTCCGGTGTAATTGAAGACAGACAGGGTGGAGAGATGGACTTTAGAAAAGATGAACATCTTGGAACAGATGAATATTATGGTATTGTAATCGATCACCAAAAATATAGTGCATTTTCCAAATTGGCTTATTTATTTCCGGAGAAACCTTATAAAAGCATAGGCTGGATTGCCCGGGCAAATTATTTGAAGCAGAATTCGGTTTTTGGATTAAAAGAGCATAATGGTGAGCAGATAAGTCTGTATCAAAATTTAGTCTATCAAAGTATAATTTCCAATACAAATCATGTTATACGTACCGGAACATCTTTACAGGCTGACTTTTATAATGAGAGTTATGCGGACAGATTGAATGAAAATGAGTTTGAATATGATAACTCGTATATTATTCCGGGCGTATTTGCAGAGTATACCTATACTTTTTTAGATCAGTTTAGTTTGGTGGCAGGCTTGAGAGCTGATTATTTTGAGCAGCAAGGAATAAAACCGACTCCAAGGATTCATTTAAGATATCAGCCATTAGAAAGAACAACTATCAGGTTATCAGCAGGTACTGGTTGGAGAATCCCATATTTTATTCCTGAAAATTTAAACTTTATGGCTACCTCTAAAATAATTGAACTTCCGGGAGTGTTGAGACCTGAAGAAAGCAGAAATTATGGTATCAGCCTTCATCAATCGTTTAATATGTTGGAAAGACCGGCCTATTTTTCTGTAGATTTCTACAGGACTGATTTTGACTTCAGATGGTTGACAAACTGGGATGAAGATCCTGACAAACTAGTTTTTACGCCACTTGAAAATGCTTCATATGCGAATAGTTTTCAGGCTGAGCTTTTCTTTGAACCAATTGAAAATCTGGAGTTGAAGATAGCCTACAAATGGGATGATGTAAAAGTAAAGTTGGATGATAGCTATGTAGCAGAAACTTTTGTTCCTAAGCATCAGGGGCTTTTTAATCTTTCTTATAGTACTGCATTTGATCGCTGGCAGTTTGATTTCACTACAAAACTCAATGGCTCTATGAGATTACCTGATTGGGATGAAGAATCAGATGTTGCTGCCTACCAAAACTATTCACCGGTATTTACTACCTTTAATTCTCAGATTACCCATCGCTTGAGAAAGTTAGATATTTATGTTGGAGCAGAAAATATAGGTAATTTTAAGCAAAAAGATCCGGTTATTGGATATGAAGAGCCTTTTGGTAAGGATTTTGATGCTACACAAGTGTGGGGTCCTGTATTCGGAGCAAAAATTTATGCGGGTATTCGCTTAACACTTTAAAATTAAAAAAAATTATGAAAAAATTATTAAAATATTCGGCTTTTACATTATTTTTTATTATTATGTACTCTACAAGTTTACAAGCGCAGAGAAATGTTGCAGAAGTAGATATAAAGAGTTCTGTATTATGCAAAACTTGTGAAAAAATTATATTAGAAGCATTGGCTTTTGAACGGGGAGTTCGTTCAGCAGAAGTTGATATTGAAAATAAAATTATTACTGTACGTTATAATGAACGCAGAACAGATATTGATCAGATTAGAGAAGCCATTTCTAAAGTCGGTTATGATGCCGACCATGTAAAGGCTGATGCTGAGGCATATAAAAATTTACCTTTTTGTTGCAAAATAGAAAGTGGTGTACACTAAATTGACAATAGTGTCTGATAGAATGTGTAAAGATATTTTTTGGAAAGAACTTAAATTCTGCTAATTTGTTATAAATTTAGCGTCTGTTGCATTTAGTAATGGAAAGAATTTAGTATTAAAAGGACAATTATTTTATGGAAGCAAAATTTTCACCAAAGGTTAAAGAAGTAATAACCTATAGCAGGGAGGAAGCACTCAGGCTTGGTCATGACTATATTGGCATTGAGCACCTGGTGTTGGGATTAATCAGGGAAGGAGAATGCTTAGCAATAAGGATTCTGAAAAATCTTGATAAAGACTTGGTTAAACTTAGAAGAGATATAGAAAATGCAATAAACGGTAAGATATCAAAATCTGTTTATAACGCCAGCAGTTTGCCACTAACAAAGCAAGCTGAAAAAGTATTGAAAATTACGGTGCTGGAAGCAAAAGTTATGAAAAGTGAGTTGATTGGAACCGAACATTTGTTTTTATCTATTTTAAAAAATAAGGATAACGTAGCGGTACAAATTATGGATAATCAAAGTATTGGCTACGATGAATTCAAGGAGGAGTTAGATTTTCTGAAAGATGACTTTACGGATAGCATGTCTAATGATCCGCCGGATGACGATCCTTTTGATGAAGAATCAAAATCCAGAAAGCCTGGTGGGTTTGGAAGTAGTGAGCCACGTAAAGGTGGTGCTAAGTCCCGGACTCCGGTTTTAGATAATTTTGGCAGAGATGTTACCAAGTTGGCAGAAGATGACAATTTAGATCCTATTGTTGGACGGGAGACTGAAATAGAAAGAGTTTCTCAGATATTGAGTAGAAGAAAAAAGAATAATCCAATATTAATTGGTGAGCCGGGTGTTGGTAAAACGGCAATTGTCGAAGGCCTTGCACTAAGAATAGTTCAGAGAAAGGTTTCAAGAGTACTTTTTGATAAGCGAATTGTTATGCTCGATTTAGCTGCATTAGTAGCCGGAACGAAATACAGAGGACAGTTTGAAGAGCGCATGAAAGCTATCATGAATGAGTTGGAGAAAAACAAGGATGTAATTCTTTTTATAGATGAGATTCATACGATAGTAGGTGCAGGTGGAGCTACCGGTTCACTGGATGCTTCTAATATTTTCAAACCGGCTTTGGCCCGTGGAGATTTACAATGCATAGGAGCTTCAACCTTGGATGAATATCGTCAATACATAGAAAAAGATGGTGCTTTAGATCGTAGATTCCAAAAGGTTATTGTAGATCCGCCTTCTCCGGAAGAAACGGAACATATACTTACCAATATTCAAAATAAGTATGAAGATTATCATAATGTAACTTACTCTCCGGAATCGATTAAAAATTGTGTTTCATTGAGTAACCGCTACATTACCGATCGATTTTTACCGGATAAGGCTATTGATGTTATGGATGAAGCGGGTGCCAGAGTGCATCTAAAAAATATTCACGTTCCCAAGAATATTGTAGAATTGGAAGCAAAGATTGAGGACGTGAAAGTGGAAAAAACAAAAGTGGTAAAAAGTCAGCGCTATGAAGAAGCGGCAGAACTAAGAGATAAGGAGAAAAAACTGCTTGAAGAGCTCACCAATGCTAAGAAAGAATGGGAAGAAGAGGCTAAGACTAAGAAGTATCCGGTAAGTGAAGAAGATATTGCAGAAGTAATTGCAATGATGACAGGTATACCTGTTAAGCGTGTGGCTCAAAGTGAAAGTGCGAAGTTGTTGCACATGAAAGATGATTTGAAAGCTGAAGTCATCGGACAGGATGACGCTATTCAGAAAGTTACTAAAGCTATACAGCGTAACAGAGTTGGATTAAAAGATCCAAAAAAACCTATCGGTAGCTTTATTTTTCTCGGACCAACCGGTGTTGGGAAAACAGAGTTAGCCAGAGCATTATCCAGATATTTATTTGATTCAGAAGATTCTCTTATCAGAATTGATATGAGTGAGTATATGGAGAAATTTTCAATTTCAAGATTAATTGGAGCTCCTCCGGGATATGTTGGTTATGAAGAAGGCGGACAATTAACGGAAAAAGTTCGTAGAAAACCTTACTCAGTAATATTATTGGATGAAATTGAAAAAGCACACCCGGATGTTTACAATATCTTATTGCAAGTATTGGACGATGGTATGCTTACAGACGGGTTAGGTAGAAAAGTAGATTTCAAAAATACCTTGATAATTATGACTTCAAATATTGGAGTAAGACAACTTAAGGATTTTGGAACCGGTGTTGGATTTACAACATCTGCTCAGGTTACCAGTACAGAAGATGTTTCAAGAGGTATTATTGAAAAAGCCCTGAAACGGACTTTTGCACCGGAATTTTTAAATAGAATTGATGATGTAGTAATCTTTAATTCACTAGATGAAGGACACATTTTGCAAGTTATAGATATCGTTCTTAAAGATGTTTATAAGAGAATTGAGTCTATCGGCTACAAATTGAAAATTTCTGATGAAGCTAAAAAGTTTTTAGTTAGAAAAGGTTATGATCCGCAGTATGGCGCCAGACCTTTACATAGAGCAATTCAAAAATACCTGGAAGATCCTTTGGCAGAAGAAATTTTACATGCCAAAATAAAAGAAGGACATGTTTTTCATATAGAGTATGATAAAAAACAGGAAAGTCTTATCATTTCTGCCAAGGCTACGAGAAAGAAAACTCAAAAACCTTCGGATAGTAAGTAAAGACCTTTTAGATAATGATTTTAAAGGGAGATGTGATTTCACATCTCCCTTTTTTTTATTTATTCATCAGTTTACTTTTCTGAACATAAGCAGCTAACTGGCTTTTAAGGTGCTGCTCCTCAAGATTGTATTCAGGAGTAGAACTAGTCTTTTCAGGAAAATCTTCAATGTGAATAGTTTCTGTAGGAAAGGCAAAGCGAACACCTAATGTTTTTGCGAGAGAAATCGTTTCCATTATTATTTCATGTCTGGCTTTTAACTCCAGAGACCATGTCGGTACTTTAAAGAAAACATAAAACATGATATCTAAAGAGTGACTTCCCAGATTATTCAAATGAATTTCATAAAAGTCTTTTCGTGTATTCGGGTGTTTTTCAATTATTTTCCTCAATCCGTCTACAAAAGTTTGAATAACTGCCGGAGGGGTATCATATGTAATAGCAATTGTTGTAAAGAACCTTCTGTAATTTCTTTTTCCAAAGTTATCTACAACCATGTCAACAATTCGGCCATTTGGTACACTCACTAGTGTGTTTGCAAATGTCCGGACTCTGGTAGAGCGAAACCCCACTTCTTCAACCATACCGTCAACCCCCTGAAAATTTATCCAATCACCTATTTGAAAGGGTTTATCTGCAAAAATCATTAGTGAACCGAAAAAGTTCTTAATCATATCCTGAGCGGCTAATGCAAATGCAAGACCACCTATGGAAAGTCCTGCAAGTAAAGCAGTAATATTAAAGTTTAAATTTTGGAGAATAAATAATACTCCTGTGATTACAACAAATACTTTAAGTGATTTTCTCAAAAGAGGAACCAACATATCATCAAGGGTATTTGCTGTTTTTGAGGCCTGTCTTTCAAAATACAAGGAAACTAAGTCAACTCCTCTGTATAGCGCTATTGCTCCAAAGAGAGGCGTGAGCGCATTTAGTGTTAGAATAATGTATCTGCCGGTTGTAATAGGTAATTGAACGAGAGGAACCAGAGCAGCGACGACCAGGGTTAATATTAAATAGCTAACAGGTATTGCAATCCTATGTACAATTTTTACGTGATCTTTACCTTCTTTATATCTTTTAGTAAGCCTATTAATTACAAACTCAATAAGTAAGGTTAAGATTTTGTGGAGAATAAAGGCGATTATTATAATCAATAAAATACCTAAATGCTGCCAGACCTGGAGTCCGAAAAATTCTTTTTGCCCGTATCTTGGAATCAGATTCATTAATAAATCGCTGCCAAAGGGATAAACCTGGCGGTGTAGATTGGGTATTTCATTTACGGTTCGTGATGAGTAATACCAATTATCGCCTACTTTCTCTACATAGATTTCATCGTAGTTTTTAAAAAGATAATACCGGTTACGGTTGGTTGCCGTGTCTATATAGTCAGACTCACGGGGAATAATATCCATATCTATATAATAACCCTTACCGTCATAGAATTGCTTCAGCATTATAGCCAGCCGCTCTGCATCCTTGTCTGCCACATCTTCCGGTCTGAATACTCTGGCAGCTATTTCAGCATCATAGTTTTCGGGCATCAAGAAATACAAATGAGTATATATAGTGTGATAGGGAGTGTTTAGCTCTGCCCGGTCAATAACCAAAGTGTCCTGAGCAATTGTTGGTAATGAAAGTAATGAAAGAAATAAAAAAACTAAATACAGACAAAAAGATTTCAATTTCAGCATATACATTTATTTTATAAGATTCAGACTTTTCTTCAAAAATGAAGAAAGCTTTTCTCCTTTAAGCTCGTTTTGCGAAAGTAAGGCTAAATCATATAAATATGAAATTATTTCTTTTTGCTTTTCTGCAGAAGGTTCTACAAGAACTTTTCCCATAATCGGGTGATTTGCATTTATTACCAGATGATTTTTATCAGGCATGCCACCCAAAACATCCATGCCACCTTGCTGTGCAGCCATTTCTTTCATTCTGCGTTCCCATTCGGGTTTTACTAATTTAACCGGTTCATCTTCAGGACTTAGCGAACGTACACTTGCGTTCATTTCCTTTTCCTGAATGTTATCTTCAAATATTTTCTTTAACTTTTCTTCCTCGTCTTTATTTAGTACTGATTCGGCATTATCTTCTTTTTCAACTAATTTGTCCGGTGTGTCAGCATCTACTCTGACAAAGGACACATTTTCTTCTTTCCTTTCCAAATGACTGATAAAGTGTTGATCGATTATTCTGTCGACTTCAATCACTTCGTAATTATATTTTTTTGCTGCCTCAATATAAGTGTGCTGCCCCTCCGGATTATCCGTATAGATAAAAATCAGCTTCTTGTTTTTGTCTGTTTGAATATCAGCTATTTTGGTTTTAAGCTCTTCCGTGGTAAAGTGAGCCCCTTCTATATTTTTTAGTAAAACAATGTTTTTGGCTCTTTCTTCAAATTTAGGCTCAGAGATTATTCCATACTTCACAAAAACTCCTATGTCAGACCATTTTTCTTCATAAGCTTTTCTGTCTGCTTTGAATAATTCCGAAAGTTTATCGGCGACTTTTTTTGTAATGTGATTATTGATTTTTTTAACATTCGGATCTCCCTGCAGATAACTTCTGGAAACATTTAATGGGATATCCGGAGAGTCAATAACACCGTGGAGGTATGTCAGAAAATCAGGCACAACTCCCTCTACATGATCAGTTACAAAAACTTGTCTGCTGTAAAGCTGAATTTTATTTTTTGATGGTTCGAAATTGCTTTTCAGCTTAGGAAAATACAATATACCGGTTAAATTAAATGGATAATCCACATTCAGGTGTATCCAAAAAAGCGGAGGCTCGGAAAAAGGATAAATCTTTTTATAAAATTCCTGATAATCGGTATCTTTTAAATCAGTCGGTTGCTTAATCCATATCGGGTCAGTTTCATTTATTTGCTCCCCTTCCAATTTTACAGGAATGGGTAAAAACCGGCAAAACCTGTTTAAGATATTTTGCAATCTGGTTTTCTCAGTAAATTCTTTAGCATCATCATTTAACTTCAGGATTATCTCTGTACCTCTGTCTTCTTTATCATACTCCTCCATGCTAAACTCTGTAGTTCCGTCGCAAACCCACTTTACACCTTTTGCTTTTGGATTAAAAGATTTTGAAAGTATGGTAACTTCAGAAGAAACCATAAAGGCAGAATAAAATCCCAATCCAAAGTTTCCGATTAATTGCTCTTTATCGTCTTCTTTCTGAAACTTTTCGACAAATTCTTTGGCACCGGAAAAAGCTATCTGATTGATATACTTTTTGACTTCAGTTGCAGACATACCCACACCTCGGTCTTTAATGGTCAACTCATTTTTTTCAGGATTTGCAATTACTTCAATGCTTAAATCTCCTAACTCACCTTTGAATGTACCCAGTGAAGCAAGTTTTTTTAATTTTTTTGATGCATCAACAGCGTTTGATACCAGCTCTCTGATAAAAATTTCCTGTTCTGAATATAGAAATTTCTTAATGATGGGAAATATATTTTCCGTTTGTACACCGATTTTACCTTTTTCCATTTCTTTGTTTTTTTGATGTGCGTTTCAAATTCTGTACCGTTATAAACATTTGCCAAATTGGCACTTATAGCTCTGAATCATTGACAGATTCCAACCATTTTTCTGCTTTTTCCGATACTTCTGCCAGACTGCCTTCTTTAAAAGGGGATTTCAATCCGGCTGTTTCAACAAGTTTTAAGAAAGGTAAACTGCCACCTCTTTTACAAAGGTCCAGATAGTCTGCCCAGGCTTTTTCATGATTTTTTGAATCTTTTACCCAAAATTGTAGTGCGCAAACTCCGGCCAAGGTGTAATCAATGTAATAAAAGGGAACCTGATAGATATGTTTTTGTTTTTGCCAAAACCCGCCATTTTCTAAAAAAGGAATATTGTCGTAATTTCTACCCGGTAAATATTTTTCTTCCATTTGCTTCCAAAACTGATTTCTTTCTTCAGGTGTAGCGTCCGGATTTTCATAAACTAAATGCTGAAATTCATCTACAGCAACTCCATAAGGTAAGAAGTTAAAAGATTGCTCAAGGTGCAAAAACTTATACTTTAGGACTTCATCCTCAAAAAATAAATCCATGTATGGCCATGTAAAATATTCCATACTCATGGAGTGGATTTCCGCTGCCTCTGCTGTAGGGAAATAGTACTCCGGTATGTCAAAATGCCGGCTTTCGTAGCATTGAAAAGCGTGACCGGCTTCATGAGTCATAACATCAATATCACCGGAGGTACCATTGAAATTTGCGAAAATAAATGGAAATTTGAAGTCCGGCAAATAGTTACAATAACCTCCGGGAGACTTTCCGTCTTTAGTTAAAACATCCATTAAGTCATTCTCAACCATAAAATTGAAAAATTCAGAAGTTTCGGTTGAAAGCTCCTGATACATTTTGTCGGCCTGTTTTAAAATCCATTCAGGGTCCCCTTTTGGCTTTGGATTACCACTTAGAAAGTGGATGCTTTCATCATAAAAATACAGTTTGTCAAGCTCCAGTCTTTTGCGTTGTTTGTCTTTTAACCATTTTGACAATGGAACGACCTTATCCAGAACCTCTTTGCGAAATGCAGCCACTTCTTTTGGGCCATAGTCTGTTCTGCCCATACGAAGGTATCCAACTTCCGTAAAGTTTTTAAAACCTAAGTCTAAGGCTATTTTATGCCGGGTTTTAACCAGTTTGTCATAAAATGTATCTAACTCCTTTTTATTTTTTTCAAAGAATTTATACTTTGCTTCAGAAGCTGCTTTTCTGACTTTTCTGTCTTTATCCATTTCATAAGGTGTCATTTGGGAAAGGTTTAGCGTTTTTCCCTGAAATTCAATTTCTGCGCCTGAAAGTAATTTGTCATACTGTGTACTAAGTCTGTTTTCTTCCTGAAGTAAAGGAATTATTTTATCAGAAAAACACTTTACACTGGTTTCTGCTATGTCAAATAAATGTTTCCCGAATTTTTCTTCTAAAGATATTCTATTTTTAGTCTTTAACAAGAGCTTGTTGAGTCTAAACTCCAACGACTGATATTCCGGGTAAAACTCATCATAAAAATCTTTTTCATCATTGTAAAAAGCATCCTTTGTGTTAATTGAATGTCTTATGCTGGCTAAGTTTGCTGTATTTGAGAAAGTGTTTCTCAGTGCATTTATTTTATGCAGTATTTCTATTTCTTTTTCAGGATTTTCTGAATTGCTAAAAGACTCTAAAAGCTCATTAAATTCTTTAGTTAAAGCAGCTTTATCAATTCGGGTATATTTTTTATCTGTAAGTTTCATAGAAATAAATTTTAGAATAGTGATAGTGCACTAAAAGTGGTTAAAAAAAGTATTAATAAATGTATCTAAAAGTGAAACCAAAATTAAGCTTAAGCGTAAAGAGTTTAAAACTTCAGATGAAAAAAATCTATCTTTTAGCTCTATTATCTCTTATTTTCTCTTTTACTGTTCTTCTGGGCTCTATTCAGGATTCTTTTTTTCCTAATTTTTTAATAAAGAGTGAATCTTACGATTATAAATTTATAGAAAAAGTTGACTTTAAAGACAATTGGAAGCCGTTGACCGGACAATTGTCCAGAGATGGTCTGCATATGTATATTTGTGCATTAGATAATCAGGGCTCTCATCGTTTAGTACAAATGAAGAGAAGTTCAAATTTTGGTAGATTTTCAGGAATGAAATTGATAAACGGCCAGATAAACGAGCGTTTCAATCCACTAATGGCTACTGTAAATTATGACAATAATCAAATAGTTTTTGTCCATAGCGCTACCAATAGAGAAGCTGATAACAGATTGTATTTGGCTTCCAGAACAAATCCACTGCAATCATTTAATGATATCAGACCGCTGAATGAATTACATAGTTCGGGATATGCTTTCAAATATCCATGGATTTCAGCAGATGGACTCAGGTTGTATTATACCATTCAGTCAGGTAGTTTTCTTGAGCTTCGCTATGCAGAGAGAAATTCGACGAGAGATAATTTTTTAGAAAGAGGACCGGTAGTTGATGGTTTTGATAAAATCAGTAACAATTTGAGTGCTCAGCTAAGTGGGGATGAGAAAGAAATATTCGTTCTTTCCGGTCAGAATCTGTATTATAGCGTTAGAGAAGATATGGAAAAACCATTCCCCACTCCTTTGAAAATTGATGAATTTGAAGTGGAGGGTTATGTAAACTCAATCACTTTTACTAACGATTTCGATCAAATGATTGCTTTTTATGCAAATACAGACTTTGATTTGGAAGTACTCCATTTTAAAAATATTTCTGAAACTCAAATCAGTTCAGTAGAGTAGAATAGTGTCGAGCACGTAGGTTTTAATATGTGTAGCTACAAATTTTGAAGTTTAAAATTTCCTGTTTTGCTACGTCAGTCATAGATTTGTAATTCAAGTATTTGTATGTCTGAAAGAAAAAAAATTATTTTAATTGGTATGCCTTCCATAGGTAAAAGCTATTGGGGTAAACAAATTGCAGAGGCATATAATCTGAAGTTTATTGATTTGGATGCTGAAATTGAGAAGATAAGCGGTTTGAAGATTTCCGATATGTTTGAAAGTTTTGGTGAAGATTATTTTAGAGATAAGGAACATAAGATACTTAAAGTGATTTTGTTACAAAGTGAAAAGGCAGTGATAGCAACGGGTGGGGGAACGCCTTGTTTTTTTAACAATCTGGATTTGATGAAGGATTCCGGCTTGGTTGTTTATTTAAAAGCAGATATTGACTTTATTTATCAAAATTTGGAAAAAGCCGGACAGGCTAAGCGGCCTCTTCTTTCAAGCCCGGATTCTGAAAGTGATGGAATTCAAAAGCTTCATGATTTATTTGAACAACGAAGAGGTTTTTATGAAAAGGCAGATTTACAGATAGACGTAACAGAAAAAACCCTCAGCCAAATAATAAAAATCATTTCTGCTGAGGGCTAAAAAATTGAGCGGTCAATTAAATTTTAATGGCCTAAATATGTTTTTAAGGCTTTGGTATTTCCGCTTCTTCTTAATTTTTCAATCGCTTTGTCTTTGATTTGGCGAACTCTTTCACGGGTAAGACCCATTCTCGCACCAATGTCTTCAAGACTCATTGGATGAGCAACACCAATACCAAAATACAATTTGATAACTTCTTTTTGTTTGTCAGACAATACAGATAAAGTTCTTTCTGTTTCAACCCTTAGTGAATCACCATAACTCACTTTTTCATCGGTAGAGCCACCTTCTTTATCAGACAAGACATCTAAAAGCGATGAGCTCTCGTCTTCCTGAAACGGTGCATCTACTGAAACGTGGTTTCCGGATGAACTCATTAAGTTATTCACCTCTTCAACAGTAATGTCAAGCATTTTAGCTATCTCTTCAGCAGAAGGTTCACGTTCAAACTTTTGTTCCAATTCGGCGAAAGCCTTATGAACTTTAGAAAGAGCTCCGATTTTGTTAAGAGGTAAACGAACCATTCTGCTTTGTTCTGCAAGTGCCTGCATAATAGATTGACGAATCCACCATACTGCATAAGAAATAAACTTAAAACCTTTTGTTTCGTCAAAACGTTGTGCTGCTTTTACTAAGCCTAAGTTTCCTTCATTGATTAAATCATTCAATGAAAGGTTTCTGTTTTGATATTGTTTTGCTACGGAAACAACAAATCTTAAGTTTGCGCTAACTAATCTTTCCAAAGCAATCTGATCGCCTTGTTTAATTCTTTTAGCTAACTCTACTTCTTCCTCGGGTGTGATTAAATCGACTTTAGCGATTTCTTGCAAATACTTTTCAATTGACTGACTTTCTCTGTTCGTAATTGATTGGGTAATTTTTAACTGTCTCATGTTTTTTATTAGATGAAAAAAATAATCTTTCAGATATTAACTGCAAATTAACATCCGCGTTAAATAAAATCCACTTTATTTTATAAAATAATTAAAATTTTGGTTTAAAATTAACCAACTGATTGATTTGGGGATATTGAAATTTGTATTTTTAACGCACACAGAATTAGAAACTTATATTTCATGATTTTAGTTTCCTAACCGGCATGTTTTTTTAAAAAAATTATTTTTGTGAATCAAAAAAAGACTTAATTATGTCTAAATATATCTTATCAATAGATCAGGGAACGACTAGCTCCAGAGCTATTTTGTTTAACACATCAGGAGAAATCGTAAAAGTAGCTCAAAAAGAGTTTACGCAATTTTATCCTAAAACAGGATGGGTAGAGCATGATGCCATGGAAATATGGCAAACGCAGCTTGATGTTATTCTTCAGGTACTTAGGGAAAGCAAAATCGCATCTAAAGACATTCTTACCATAGGAATTACGAATCAGAGGGAGACTGTAGTTGTCTGGGATAAACATAGTGGAAAGCCGGTTTACAATGCCATAGTGTGGCAGGATAAGCGTACCGGTCAAAGATGTAATGAAATTAAAAAGAGTGGTTACTCTAAAGATATTTTTTTAAAAACAGGCTTAGTGACAGATTCTTATTTTTCTGCAACCAAGATTGAATGGATTTTACAACAAAATCCTGCATATGCAAAAATGGCTGAAAAAGGTCAGCTGCTAACAGGAACAATAGACAGTTGGCTGATTTGGAATTTAACCGGAGGTGCAGCACATTTAACGGATTTTTCCAATGCATCCAGAACGATGTTGTTCAATATTAATACCTTAAAATGGGATCGGGAATTGCTTGAGTATTTTAATATTCCTGAAAAAATGCTGCCTCTTGTGAAAGAAAGCTCTGACAATTTCGGGCAAACATTGCCGGGACTTACCGGTGGGGTTTCCATTCCTATTAACGGTGTCGCCGGAGATCAGCAATCTGCATTGTTTGGGCAGGCTTGCCTGAAAAAGGGCATGGGAAAAAACACCTATGGTACCGGCTGTTTTTTGCTTATGAATACCGGTAAAAAGCCTATTTTTTCTAAAAACGGCTTGCTGACTACTATAGCCTGGAAATTAGACGGTAAAGTTACTTATGCCCTTGAAGGGAGCGTATTTATTACAGGCGCGGCTGTTCAATGGCTGAGAGATGGCCTTAAGATTATTTCAAATGCTGAAGAAACGGAATCGATTGCTAATTCGGTTGAGGATACAAAGGAAGTCTTTTTTGTGCCTGCATTTTCCGGTTTGGGAGCTCCTTACTGGGATATGGATGCAAAAGGAGCAATAATCGGACTTACAAGGGGAGTGGAAGATGCGCATATAGTTAGAGCAACGCTTGAAGCTATAGCATATCAGACTAAAGATGTGGTTTCAATTATGGAAAAAGAATCAGGAATAGCTTTGAAAAGCCTCAGAGTTGACGGCGGTTCATCTGCCAATAATTTTTTGATGCAGTTTCAGTCAGACATGTTAAATGCAGTAGTAGAAAGACCTGAAAACATTGAAATAACAGCTTATGGAGCAGCTTTGTTAGCACTAATGTATGTTGACAGAAATGCTTTTGATAAGCTGATTAAAGAAAGTAAAAATATGAATAAGTTTCATCCCCAAATGAGTAGTGAAAAAAGAGAAAAACTCTATTCAGGCTGGAAAAAAGCATTATCCCGAATCAGGGGGTAAATTTTATTCTACTGTAACTGATTTTGCCAGATTTCTTGGCTGATCAACATTACATCCTCTCATTACCGCAATATGGTATGAAAGAAGCTGTAAAGGAATCACGCTCAATAATGGCGATAAAGGTTCTTCAGTTTCCGGAATTTCTATGGTGAAATCAGCTAAATCTTTGATAATGGTATCCCCTTCAGAAACTATAGCTATAACTCTTCCTTTTCTGGCTTTTACTTCCTGAATATTACTTAAAATCTTGTCATAAGCACTTTTGTTCGTAGCTAAGAAAACGACTGGCATTTCCTCATCTATTAGCGCAATAGGGCCGTGTTTCATTTCAGCAGCAGGATAACCCTCAGCATGTATGTAAGAAATTTCTTTTAATTTTAAGGCACCTTCCAAAGCAACCGGGAAATTATAACCTCTACCCAGATATAAAAAGTTTGTAGAGTCTTTAAAAATTTCTGAAATGTATTTTATTTGATCATTGGTTTTTAAAACCTCTGAAATCTTTTGAGGAATTTTATCCAGCGCATTGATTATCTGCTGAAATCTGGATTCAGATAATGTGCCTTTACTTTGAGCTATTGAAAGAGCCAGTAATGTAAGTAAAGTTACCTGAGCTGTAAATGCTTTTGTTGAAGCAACACCAATTTCGGGACCGGCATGCGTATAGGATCCGGCATCTGTTAATCTTGAAATACTTGAACCAACTACATTGCAAATACCCAATATAGTAGCACCTTTACTTTTTGCCAATTCCAGAGCAGCCAAAGTATCAGCTGTTTCTCCGGATTGAGAAATGGCTAAAACTATATCGTTTTCAGTGATAACAGGATTTCTGTAACGGAATTCTGAAGCGTATTCAACTTCTACATTAACTCTTGCTAAATCTTCTAAAAGGTATTCACCAACTATGCCGGCATGCCATGAAGTTCCGCAGCCAATTATTATAATTCTTTTTGAATTTGCCAGTTTTTGTTTGTAATCAACTAAACCACCCAGGGCAACTATCCCTTTGTTTAAAAGCAATCTTCCTCTGAGGCTGTCTCTGATTGAGCTCGGTTGTTCATAAATTTCTTTTAACATAAAATGCTCATAACCGCCTTTCTCAAGCATTTCCAACTGCATTTCTAATTTTTGAACATAGGGTGTTTTTGCTTTATTTTGCACAGTCTTAATAGACATGTCGCCGTTTCTGTTGACATAAACAATCTCCTCATCATTCAGATAAACTACTTTTTTTGTAAACTCAATGATTGGGGTTGCATCTGATGCAATAAAAAATTCTTTTTCTCCAATACCAATTACCAGAGGGCTGCCTTTTTTTGCAGCAATCAACATATCAGGATTGTCTTCGGATAGTATTACAATGGCATAAGCACCAATAACTTGATTTAGAGCAACTCTTACAGCTTCTCGCAAATCCAGGTTTTCATTTAGTTTGATATCCTCGATAAGGTGAATCAAAACTTCAGTATCTGTTTGTGTTGAGAATTTATGCCCCCGATTTATTAATTCTTCCTTGAGTACAGCATAATTTTCTATAATACCATTGTGGATAATTGCCAGGCTCCCGGATTGAGACAAATGTGGGTGAGCATTTATATCGTTAGGTTCACCGTGAGTTGCCCAGCGAGTATGCCCGATACCTATAGTGCCTCTTATGTCACTACTTTTTGTAAACTCTTCCAGTTCGGTTACTTTTCCAACACATTTATATACATTAAGTTGGTCTTTTAATAAAGCTATACCTGCACTGTCATATCCTCTGTATTCCAACCTTTTTAGGCCTTTTATTAAAATTGGATATGCTTCTCTTTCACCTATATAAGCTACTATTCCACACATGTTAATCTATATTTGTATAAGTAATTTTTAAGCGTATTGCACTTGAAAACTCAGATCCTCCTCCCACTAATGCTCTGTTAGCCGTTCTTTCACCCGGAAAATTAAATAAATACAAGTATTTTTCATGAGTTTCAAGGTTATCTTTACGTAAAAGTTCCTGAATGTGTCTGCCTACGTTAAACCGATAAATTATTTTATTTACGCCATCAACCTCTGTTTCTTCTTTAAATCCTCCAAAGTAATCAACACTAAGGAATTGATCTAAAATGAAATCATTGCTGCCATCCTCATTTACTGCATTTAAAGACATTCTGTCCGGTGCGGTATATAAAGAGTCAAGTCCAAGAGGGTCAGATTTTAGTTCTACAATTAGTTCTGCTCTGTTAACAGCCTTGCCCTTTAATTCTCCTAAATGTGGAAATTTCAACATTCCAACAGTTCCTGTCAATGGTTTTAAAAATAGAACTGAATCATTTTGCCCTTCCACACTTTCTTGAATAAAATCATTTATCACAGCATTTTGAAAGTTATGCTTATGGTTATTTACCTTAACTGATTCATTTGAAATTTGAAGTTCGAATGTCTCAGGTTCATTATTACTGTCTCTGTAATAAAACACAACTTTTGAAAAAGGTGATACCAGATTTATGTAATAAATAGCGCTGTTTACTGTATTTGAGTCGGCTGATATGTGTATGCCGTTTAGAAAGTTTAAAAAGTTTGTATTACCTGTCATGTTAGATGTCCCTGACTGACTTAGGATATTATTTCCGAAGCTCTGACTAAGAGGAATTCTAATATGAGGAGGTTTAAGCTCTCCATTAATACTGATACTGTCTTCAAAATTGATAATGGTATTTTCCAACATCCCGATTTCTGTAGATCCGGTACTGAAAGTTTTATTTGAAAAATATTCTTCTCCGGATAGCATAGATTCAGTCATCTCTTTAACTACAAAGGTGGAAGGCGCAGATATATCTCCATAAGCACCGGTTACTCTAAGCATTAATACAACAGAATCAAGCGAGAGGTTATTACCAATGTCAACATTGTTAAAAGGTAGTCTTAAATGCGTGTAAATCGAAGAATTTGTACTTCCGAAAACATTTTCATCTATCCTTCCAAGAGTATAAGAAGATAGATTGTCTGTTCTTAGGGGATTCGATTTTACAGTTGTTGCATTAATCGTTAAGGTATCAGTAAGATTGAACTTTAAATTTTCATCATCACCCAATAAGCTATCATCTTCAATTATTGTTTTTTTACAAGAAAATAACAATATTAAACACAGCATCGGTAGTAGTCGATGCAAATAAGTAAGATTCATAGAATTTAAAATAGTTAAACTTTTAACAAAGATTCATAAAATTCGGGACATGCTTCAATCAAAGCTTCATCTTCACGGTAATCTAATGTTGGTTTGTTATGCTTTTTCAGCAAACTGGTAACATCATTATGTAAAGAAGGCGAACCAAGAATTACTCCGTCAGAGTATTGAATAGCCCCGCAATTTAACGCAGAACAATCTGCATTCTTATATAAGTTCAACGCATTTACATCAATTGAATCGGAAACCGGCGCTTTCAGTAAGAAAGATTCATTTAATTTTTCTGAAAAATCATTATCATAAAGAGAGTAAACGACCTTACTATTCATAAAAATCGGGTCATTTTTATAGGCTGTTTTCAAATAAAGAGGGAGTATACTTGTCATCCATCCGTGAAGGTGAACGATGTCCGGAGCCCATCCAAATTTTTTAACGGTTTCCAACACACCTTTGCAGAAAAAAATCATTCTTTCGGCATTATCAGGGTGGAAATTCTTTTCTTCGTCCCTAAAAACCGTTTTTCTTTTAAAAAAGTCTTCATTGTCTAAAAAGTAAACCTGCATTCTTGTACCCGGCATACTAGCTACTTTTATCATCAAAGGGTAGTCATCATCTGCCATGACTATATTGATACCGGATAAACGAACAACTTCGTGGAGTCTGTGTCTTCTTTCATTAATAGTTCCGAATCTTGGCATTAAAACTCTTATTTCCATTCCTGCGTCTTGCATGTGCTGTGGAAGAGCTCTTGCAACATTTGCAATTTTAGTCAAACTTAGATAAGGATTCATTTCTTGTGTTACGAAAAGAACGCGATTTTTTTCCATACTTTAACTTTGTGTTAGAAATACTGAAATTCAAAATAAATTCCAAATACAAAAATAGTAAAAAAAAAGGAGAAATAAAAGAAATTGTTTTGAACAAATCGAAACCTCTATCTTTTAAATTGCTATAATACAGAAAAATACAAATACACTAAAATAATTATATAATACAGTTACTAAAAATAAAATAATTATTTTAAAAAATTAGTTTCAAGTCTATTTTTAATCTTAAAATATTGATTTACTACTAGTTGTATTGTTTTTGCTTGAAGTATTGTCTAATTTAGCCTTTTATGTAAAGATTAAAATAGTTTAATTTTGAGCACACTTTGCTAAAATTCAAGCAGATATATGCAGGTTATAAAAAAATCAGATAGATTAATAGAAATATGTCGTTTTTATACAAATCAAAAAATGACTATTGGATTTGTTCCAACTATGGGAGCGTTACATCAGGGTCATTTGTCGTTAGTTCAGGAAGCTCAAAAACTTAGTGACATAGTTGTGACAAGTATTTTTGTAAACCCTGCTCAGTTTAATAATTCTGATGATTTAAAAAATTATCCGAGAACTATTTCAAATGACTTGATTTTACTTGAAAAAGTAGGTTGTAATATAGTTTTTATACCGGATGTGGAAGAGGTTTATCCATCTGATTTAACATTTCCGGAGTTTGATTTGGCACATTTAGATAAAATAATGGAGGGATCTTACCGTCCGGGTCACTTTGAAGGTGTAGCTAAGGTTGTTTATCGTTTTTTAGATTTACTAAAGCCTCACAAACTTTTTTTAGGTCAAAAAGATTACCAGCAAGTCAAAGTTATTGAATCTTTAATTAATCAAACTACTTTACAGACAAAAGTTTATATGTGTCCAACGGTTAGAAATTCTAACGGTTTAGCGAAAAGTTCCAGAAATACCAGACTTTCTGAAAGTGAGAAAGTTAATGCTTCTTATATATATGAGGCACTAAAAGCTTTAATTGAAAGTTTAGAATACGAGCCTTTGAATGTTTCTGAAAAAAAAGCTATACAGTTGATAGAGGAGAAGACAGCCGGTGAGGTTGAGTATCTGGAAGTTTATGATTTGGAACTAAAAAATAAAATGATTGATTATAAACCCGGAAAACAAGCTATTGTTTGTGTAGCTGTTAAAGTTGGAGATGTCAGGTTGATAGATAATCTCATTATTTCGTAATTTTGCATTTATGATGATTGAAGTATTTAAATCAAAAATTCACAGAGCTACTGTAACTCAGTGTGAACTGCACTATGTTGGAAGTATTACCATTGATGAAGAGTTAATGGATGCTGCTCATTTAATAGAGAACGAGAAAGTACAAGTGGTTAATATTAACAACGGGGAACGTTTTGAGACTTATGTGATAAAAGGTGAAAAAGGCAGTGGTGTTATAGGCTTAAATGGAGCTGCTGCAAGATTAGCCTGCAAGGGAGATTTGGTAATTATAATTTCTTACGCTTTAATGGAAATCGAAGAAGCGAAAAAATTTAAACCCTCAGCTGTTTTTCCCGATGAGGATAACCGTTTAAGTTAAGACCAGCCAGCCTTGAAAAAAAATCTATATACATTTCTACGTATTTCATTCTTTTTAGGGATAGCAGCACTTCTGATTTGGTTGGCTTTGAGACCGATGGATGAATCGGATTATCAAAAGATAAGAGATTCCTTTGTTCAGGCCAATTACTTTTGGGTTTTAGTCTGCATAATTCTGGGTGTTTTCAGTCACGTCAGCAGGACTATCAGATGGCAAATCCTTTTGGAACCTTTAGGAAAGAAAGTTGGCTTTTGGAATACCTTTGCAGCTATAATGATAAGCTATGTTGCTAATCTTGCATTGCCCAGGCTGGGAGAAGTTGTGAGATGTACTATTTTAAAAAAATACGAAGATATTCCTGTTAACAAATCTTTGGGTACTGTAGTTGCTGAAAGAGTAGCTGATACGGCAACTCTTTTTATTTTATTTTGCATAGTATTAATCACACAGTTTAGCTTGTTAAGCAACTATGCCACTCAAAAAGTATTTATTCCTTTAAGTGAGAAGTTCGGAAATTTAACCGGAAATTTTTCTTTTTGGTTAATTGTATTTGCAGGTTTGATTATAACTTTTCTGGTAGGTATATATATTCACAGTAAGCGAAAAAGTAAGTTTGGAAACAAGGTTAAAATGATCTTAGTTGGTTTTTGGGAGGGTATTCAGTCCTTTAAAAAAATGAAAAAACCCGGATTATTTCTTTTTCATTCTGTACTTATCTGGGCCTTATATATAGCTTCAGTTTTAATTGCTTTTCAGGCACTTGAAGAATTATCATCTTTTGGGCTTATGCCTGCTTTAGCTTCTTTAGTATTTGGAACTTTTGGAATTATTGCAGCACCCGGTGGAATAGGGGCTTACCCTGTCTTGGTAATGGAAACTCTCCATCTTTATGGCTTATCTTCGGCTTCCGGTTTTGCTTTTGGTTGGATATTATGGACAGCACAAACAGTAAGTATTTTAGTTTTAGGATTAATATCTTTTTTATATTTGCCATTGATAAATCGCAAAATCGTTAAATAAGCTTTAACTATTCCTGCTTTTTTTTGTTCATTAAAAAAATAAACATGCCTAAAATTGATTTTGTAAAAAGCAAGATTGCCGATGCGGATGCATTAATGAGACTAATAAATGTTTGGCGATTTCAATCTAATAAAATTGTATTTACTAATGGCTGTTTTGATTTGTTACATAAAGGTCATTTACATTTACTTTTAAATGCAACAAATTCTGATGAAAAATTGATTGTTGCCATTAATTCAGATAAGTCGGTTCGCAAATTAAAAGGCTCAAGCCGGCCAATAATGGATGAAGAAAGCAGACTGTTATTGGTTGCCTCATTATCTTACGTGGATGCAGTGATATTATTTGAAGAAGATACTCCCTTAGAGTTAATAAAACTTATCAAACCGGATTTTATAGTCAAAGGTGGAGACTATAAGGAAGAAGACGTTGTTGGTGCCGATTTTATAAAGGAATATAATGGTGAGGTCAGAATAATTGATTTACTGGAAGGGTTTGCTACATCCAGTATTGAAGAAAAAATTAGAAATGCTTCAGAATCTTGAGAAACCTATTAATTTTGAAATAAAAAAAAAGAGAAATGAATTTTCAACTACAGGAAGAACACTTTATGATACAAAAAGCTGCCAGAGACTTTGCTCAAAATGAGTTGAAGCAGGGAGCTATAGAAAGAGATGAGAAAATGGAATTCCCCGATTCACTAAAGAGAAGAATGGGTGAATTGGGTTTTATGGGCATGATGGTAGATCCCAAATATAACGGAGGTGGTATGGATACCATTTCTTATGTTTTGGCGATGGAAGAGATTTCTAAAGTGGACAACTCAGCATCTGTTATGATGTCTGTTAACAACTCCCTTGTTTGCTGGGGTATAGAAACTTTTGGAACAGAAGAGCAAAAGGAAAAATATCTTAAACGTTTAGCAACCGGAGAAATAATCGGAGCATTCTGCCTTTCTGAGCCTGAGGCAGGTTCAGACGCAACTCAGCAATCTACTGAGGCTATTTTGAATGGAGATCATTATGTATTAAATGGTACAAAAAATTGGATTACAAACGGGAGTACAGCTTCTGTATATTTAGTAATTGCCCAAAGTGACAGAGGATTAAAGCATAAAGGTATAAATGCCTTTATAGTGGAAAAAAATTGGGATGGCGTAACGGTTAATCCAAAGGAAAATAAAATGGGAATCAGGGCATCTGATACGCACTCAATAAACTTTTCTGATGTAAAAGTACCGGTTGAAAATCGCATCGGCGAAGACGGTTTCGGTTTTAAATTTGCCATGAAAACTCTTTCCGGAGGTCGTATCGGAATTGCGGCACAAGCTTTAGGTATCGCATCAGGAGCTATGGAATTAAGTATAGCTTACTCCAAAGAGAGAAAAGCTTTTGGAACCGAAATTGCTAATCATCAGGCTATACAGTTTAAACTGGCAGATATGGCTACTGAGGTTGAGATTTCGCGTTTGCTTTGTTTAAAAGCTGCCTGGCTGAAAGACAATGGAGAAGATTATACTACAGCCAGCGCTATGGCTAAGGTTTTTGCTTCTGAAACAGCTATGAAAGTTTCTACTGAAGCAGTCCAGGTACATGGCGGTTATGGCTATGTGAAAGAATATCATGTGGAAAGATTAATGCGTGATGCAAAAATTACGCAAATTTATGAAGGCACTTCCGAGGTACAAAGAATTGTAATTTCAAGGGCTCTTCTAAAATAATCTAAAAAGTTTTTATAATTTGTAAGCCACCTTTAAAGGGTGGCTTTTTTTTGCTTAATTTTAGAAAAAATTCAATAAATAATCTGTCCGGAATGATTTTATGCCGGAAAATGAAAAATTAATAAAATATGGATACAACATTTTTAAAAAAACTGAATCTTGAGGAAAGTAATAAAGGAACTTCAACCGGTTCTGATTGGTATGACAGTAAGGATTATATAAGTTCTTTCTCGCCGGCAGACGGAAAATTGATTGGTAAAGTAGGAATTACTTCTAATGAACAATATAATGAAGTAGTTGCAGCCGGTCAAACAGCCTTTGAGAAATGGAGATTGATGCCGGCTCCTCAGAGAGGAGAAATCGTCAGACAGATTGGAAATGTTTTACGTGAAAACAAACATGAACTGGGCAGTTTGGTCAGTTATGAAATGGGTAAAATTTACCAGGAAGGTCTTGGCGAAGTACAGGAAATGATTGATATATGTGATTTTGCCGTTGGTTTATCCAGACAACTTTACGGATTCACTATGCATTCTGAAAGACCGGTTCACAGGATGTATGAACAATGGCATCCACTTGGAATAACAGGTATTATTACTGCCTTTAACTTTCCGGTAGCCGTTTGGGCATGGAATGCAATGATTGCGATGGTTTGTGGCAATACAGTTATTTGGAAACCCTCTGAGAAAACACCCTTATGCGCTGTTGTTATCCAAAAATTGATGAAAGAGGTACTTAAGAAAAATGATTTAGATGAAGGTATTATAAATCTGGTAAATGGAGATTATAAAGTAGGAGAGTGGTTGACAAAAGACCCGAGGGTTGCTTTAATTTCTGCTACAGGCTCAATCCGTATGGGTAAAATTGTAGCACAGACTGTTGGTGAGAGGTTAGGCAAGACAATACTTGAGCTGGGAGGAAATAATGCATTAATTATTTCAGATAAATCAAACAGAGATTTGGCATTAATGGCAGTGTTATTCGGTGCTGTTGGAACTGCCGGACAAAGATGCACTTCAACCAGAAGAGTCTTTATACAGGAGGATGTATATGACAGCTTTTTAGAAAAATTGATAAAAGCTTACAAACAATTGAGAATAGGTCACCCTTTAGATGAGAAAACTCATGTAGGTCCTTTAATTGATAAAGATGCCGTTAATCAATTTTTGAAAGCACAAAAAACTTTAAAATCAGAAGGTGGGAAAATATTATATGGTGGTGAGTTAGCTGAAAATGCTCACGATGGGTTTTATGTAACACCTTGTATAGCAGAAGCACAAAATCATTTTGAAATTGTTCAGGAAGAAACTTTTGCTCCGATTTTATACATTATGAAGTACAAAAAACTCGAGGAAGCTATACAAATGCAGAATGGAGTTAAGCAAGGCCTTTCATCAGCTATCTTCACGGATAATTTACAAGAAGCCGAAACCTTTCTATCTCACGCCGGTTCTGACTGTGGAATTGCCAATGTGAACATTGGAACTTCCGGAGCTGAAATTGGTGGAGCATTTGGTGGAGAAAAAGAAACAGGTGGAGGAAGAGAAGCCGGTTCTGATGCATGGAAAGCATATATGCGCCGACAAACAAATACCATCAATTATTCTAAAAATTTACCACTTGCTCAGGGAATAAAATTTGATATTTAAGAACGTATAGAAGTGAAACCTATGTCTTTTCAATACCCGGAAGAAAAGTTAATTAAATTGCTAACAGAAAGAGTTCTAAAGGTCAGAAATGATACTATAGAAATTTGCCGCCCTCTAAAAACTGAGGATTATGTCTTACAGGTAAGCGATTTTGCCAGTCCGGCAAAATGGCATTTGGGTCATACAAGCTGGTTTTTTGAAACTTTTATCCTCAAAGAATTTTATCCTGAATATAAAGAGTTTGACAGCAAATTTGGATTTGTCTTTAACAGCTATTATTTGTCTGCCGGTGAAAAAGTAGCCCGTGATAAAAGGGGAAATATAAGCAGACCTACTGTTAAAGAAGTCTATGAATACAGAGATTACGTGGATAAACATTTATTGAAACTTACCGAGTTTCAAATTGATGACAGCAATTTGAAAAGACTTAAATATTTGCTGGAAATTGGATTAAACCATGAGCAGCAGCATCAGGAATTACTTTATATGGATATTAAGTATTCTTTTTTCTATAATCCGCTAAAACCGGTATTCGACTCCAAATCAAAAGTTGATGAGCCGGATTTTAATAATGAAGAAGTTGTTGAGTGGATAAGTATGGAAGAAGGGGTTTATGATATCGGACATTCAGGCAATCAATTTTGTTATGATAATGAGTTGGAGAAGCATAAAGTTTATCTAAATGATTTTCAAATATCTTCTGCTTTGGTGACCAATAAGGACTTTGCTGAGTTTATAAGTGAGGGAGGGTATAAAAATTTTGTTCACTGGCACGATGAAGGGTGGAAATGGGTACAGGAAAATAATATTGAAGCACCTCTCTATTGGATAAAGGAGAGAAATGGTTGGTTTCAATTTACATTACAAGGTATTCATCCCATTTTGCCAAATGATAAACTAAAGCATATTTCTTACTATGAGGCATCTGCATTTGCTTCATGGAAAGGATTAAGGTTGCCTACTGAGTTTGAATGGGAAGCCGCTTCCGGCAAATTTAAAAAAGGAAGTCATTGGGAATGGACAAATAGTGCTTATCTACCTTATCCCGGCTTCAAAATTGCCAAAGGTGCACTGGGGGAATATAATGGTAAGTTTATGATTAATCAAATGGTTTTGAGAGGTGCCTCAAAGTTTACTCCTGAAGGACACTCACGTGATACGTACAGAAATTTTTTTCACCCTTATCTTTCCTGGCAAATGAGTGGAATCCGCCTGGCTAAATAATTGCATGTCATGAATAAAAAAAATAAAGATAGTTTTAAGCAGGGAATCCTGGAAGGATTAACATCTCAGCCGAGATATTTCAATTCAAAGTATTTTTATGATAAATCAGGAGATATACTCTTTCAGCAAATTATGAATTTGCCTGAATACTACCTGACTAATTGTGAATCAGAAATCTTAAAAAAACAAAGTAAGGAAATCGTTTCTAACATAGATGCACCTGACGGAAAGGTAAATATCATTGAACTAGGTGCCGGAGACGGAGCAAAGACTCAATATTTATTAGATGCATTTATAAAATCCGATTTGAAACCGGTTTTTATCCCTATTGATATTTCAAATAATGCTATAGATTTTATAACAAAACGTATGGAATCGAAATTTCCTGATCTTGAAATGAATCCGCAGGTGGGTGAGTATTTTGAAGGTTTAAATAGATTGACAGAGATAGAGGGGACTAAATTGATTTTATTTTTAGGTGGAAATATCGGTAATTTTAGTGCGGAGGTTAACAACAAATTCTTAAAAAAAATAAATTCCTTTATTGAAAAAGGAGACTACTTATTTACAGGATTTGACCTTGTGAAAAACCCCTGGTTGATTTATAATGCTTATAATGATTCTAAAGGAATTACAAGAGAATTTAATTTAAATTTGTTAAAAAGGTTGAACCGAGAGTTACAGGCAAATTTTATAGTTGAAAACTTTGACCATTACCCGGTATATGATCCTATTGAAAAAACAGCTAAAAGTTTTTTAGTGAGTCTGACAGACCAAAATGTTTACATTAAAGAATATGATGAAACATTTTATTTTTATACCGGAGAGACTATTTTTACAGAGGTTTCCAGGAAATTCAATTTACAGGATATATCTGTAATGGCTAAAAAATCAAAATTCAGGGAAGTGAAAAACTTTTTTGATTCGAAATCTTATTTCTGTGATGCTCTTTGGAAGAAGTGATTCTATTAATTTGTTTCAATTTTCCCGTTATCTTCAAAAGACCAGATAGCACCGGGTTGTAAAATTACTTCTGCACTTGGTTCAATGATGAGTTTTCCGTTGTTTTTAACCAGAACTTCAGAAAATTTACCGAAAGTAATATTCCCTCTTATTATCATTTTGGCATTATCTTCAATGATGATTTTTGCATAATCCTGAACTTCAGCTGATGAATGTTCGCTGATAATAAACTCTGAATCATCTCTTATGTGCAAACGGCTGTCATCTTTGAATGCACAATAAGCATCTTCGGTAAGTTGCAGAAATGTGGGACTGCTAAAAACCTTTTGATAGTTAAAACTGTCCGGTTCAACAGGACGGGTAGGAGTAAATCCTCTTTCCAGAGAAATTCTGTCAAAATTATGAGCAATAAGACTATCATGAAGTAAAATCGGCCCGCACCATCTTACATTTTCATTTAAAAAAGTATTGTTAAAGATGATTCTGATTAAAACCTCACTTCCTTTACTCTGATTGTTTTCTATAACATCTTTTACTTCTACTTTTATGCCGTTTAAATGTATATGTCTGTTATCAAAAGTTCGGGCTGTATTTCGGGGTAGACCTCTTCTGGGCATTTCGTATGTAAGAATAGGTGAAGAAGAGGGATTGCTTCCCATGCTGATTACTCTTCCATTTTGAAAGGTGTCCCAGTCATTTCCAAATATAGTATACTGTCTGTATCTAAATTTAGACTCATCAACTTCAGTTCCATCTATATAGACCTTTTGAGCAAGAAAATGATCTTCACCTCTGATTACATTCATTCCTTCCTGTGGAAGTGCGTATTCTTTAGACATATTATATCCCGTCAATGGGTTTTGTTTCCAGGTGTCGATTGAAAGAATACTTTCTTCATTTTGAAAATCTATATCGAAATTGCCTTTAGCATTTAGAAACCATATGTAATTATTGGCTTCATCAAAAGTTTTTAGATTTTCTTTGCCGATTTGCAGGTATGCATATATTCCTTTGGAAGAGCTCCCACCATGGTCAACAACCCGGTCTACTATTTGTCTGTTTTCTAACCAAAGAAATTGCCTGTCAACTGTTGAATCAACCTTTTGAAGGTGGGGTAATTCAATTCTTAAAGCATCTCCGTAAGTGACAAAGTCTCTTAATAAAATTTCTATAGTATCTTGTTCAGGGTAATTGTCTAATGTAAAATCAGTATTTACTGAAGTCCTGTTTTCCGGGTTTAAACCGCTGACCGGAGATGAGTGTTCTGCTTCATTTACCCATCCTAAACGGTATCTGTCATAAGCATTAAAGCTGCCTGATATGGAAGCATGGCTACTCAATATTCCATAACCTCCGGGAATTGGTAAAACTTTTCTGTTACCTGCTCCGCCTTGAGTATGGAAATTATTTCCTCCGACTAAAGCATGTGCAAACTCGTGGCGTATAATTCTGAGACCATTATTTCTGGAGCTGACAAAGCGGGACATAGAGACAAAGCCTTTCATTTCTTTCAAAGGTAATTTCCTGGCCCATAAACTGATACTCCCACTATTATCAGAACGACTGATAGTAGGATTTTTTCTCCATATAATCATTGCCAGATCTATCATGCCATCGGGAGCAAATTCTTTTTGTATTCCTTTTACATTTCTGTCTGTGGCCGTTATTTTGTCAAAAGCATTACTATTTAAACTAAAACCATTTGCAGTAATTATATCATCACCCGGAAGGTTTTGCAGAAATCTGATAACATCATCGTCCCGGGTTTGACCTTTGCTGTAATCTAAGGTGACAATGGTATCTATGTAATCGCCTAAAACAAAGTAGTTTCCAAATGATGCCTGATAAAAGTACCGGGTCAAAAAACCGGCATTTTCAGTAGTATCAGCAAATGGAGAAAGATAAACATCCGGATTTGACGGTAATTGTCCTTTTGGCCAATTGGGATTACCTCTTAAGTCACCATCATAGTTATCAAGTTCTGCATAAATGAGTAAAATTCTGAGCGTATCTTGTACCGGCAGCCAATATCCGTTATGAGCATGAGTGTTTTGACTATTTGCTTTATTTAAAAACAAAATTAAAAAGCAAAGCAAAAAAAAGATGGTGCGGTTCATAATTAAAAATATAAAAAAAGGGTTGCTTTTGGGCAACCCTTTGTAAAATATTATGAAATAATTATTACATATTTTTGATGATCTCATCACCAAATTCACTGCATTTTTTTAGTTCGGCGCCTTCCATCAAGCGGTGAAAGTCATAAGTAACTTTTTTAGAAGCAATTGCTCCGGAAAGTCCTTTCTGAATCAATTCTCCGGCTTCGTCCCAACCTAAGTATTCCATCATCATTGCCGCACTTAAAATAACTGAACTCGGATTTACTTTATCCTGATTCGCATATTTAGGAGCTGTTCCATGTGTAGCTTCAAAAATAGCGTGGCCGGTTTGATAATTAATATTTGCACCGGGAGCGATTCCTATTCCACCAACAGAAGCTGCAAGAGCATCAGAAACGTAATCTCCATTTAAGTTTAGTGTAGCAATAACATCGTATTCTTTTGGTCGTAACTGTATTTGCTGTAAAAAAGCATCTGCGATAGAATCTTTTATAATTATTTTTCCTTCAGACTCTGCTTTGCTTTGTGCATTATTTGCAGCAGCTTCACCTTCTGCATCCTTAATCCTGTCATATTGAGCCCAGGTAAATACTTTATCACCATATTCGCGTTCAGCCAGTTCATAACCCCAGCTTTTGAAAGCTCCCTCGGTGAATTTCATGATGTTGCCTTTGTGTACGAGTGTTACGCTCTTTCTTCCTTTTAAAATTGCATAGTTAATTGCTGATCTGATTAAGCGCTCACTTCCTTCAATTGAAACCGGTTTTACACCAATGGATGAGGTTTCAGGAAAGCGAATTTGATTAACGCCCATCTCATCCTGAAAGAATTTAATCACTTTTTTTACTTCCGGAGTTCCTGCCATCCACTCAATGCCAGCGTAAATATCTTCCGTATTTTCTCTGAAAATTACCATATCTATCCAACCCGGATTGATCATAGGAGAAGGAACGCCTTCAAACCATCTTACCGGTCTGATGCAAGCGTACAAATCTAATTGCTGTCTTAATGCGACATTTAGTGAGCGTATTCCGCCACCAACCGGTGTGGTTAAAGGACCTTTGATAGCCACTAAATATTCTTTAATAGAATCTAATGTTTCATCCGGCAACCAGCTTCCGCTTTGTTTGAAAGCCTTTTCTCCTGCTAAAACTTCTTTCCATTCAATCTTTTTTTCGCCGTTGTAAGCTTTATTTACTGCGGCATCAATCACTTTTTTGGAGGATGCCCAAATATCAGGACCTGTTCCATCTCCTTCAATAAATGGAATAATCGGATTAGAAGGAACGTTTAATATTCCGTCTTTAATGGTAATTTTAGAAGCTTGAGACATGTTAAATTTTATTTTGTTGTTAGAATTGTGTGCAAATTTAAGATTAATTAAAGAATTTTTTGACTGCACACTCTAAAATATCTTCACTTATAAAATTAAGTTGCCTGCTTTCAAACTTTTTAGTATAATTTTGTCATAAATCAATTTCATGCGTGATCAAATTACAGATGCTGAAAAAAATAACCTGGATCCACAGGAAAAAGAATTTGAAAATGTTTTGCGACCCGATCAGCTTGATGAATTCAGGGGGCAGGGGCAAATAATTGATAATATTAAAATTTTTATCGCTGCTGCCAAACAAAGAGCTGAAGCTTTAGACCATGTGCTTTTGCATGGCCCTCCGGGTTTAGGTAAAACTACTTTATCACATATAATTTCTAATGAACTGGGCGTAGGAATTAAGATTACTTCCGGTCCGGTACTTGAAAAACCGGGTGATTTAGCCGGCTTACTTACAGGATTAGAGAACAGAGATGTTTTATTTATTGATGAAATTCATCGTTTGAGTCCGGTAGTTGAAGAGTATTTATATGCGGCAATGGAAGATTATAAGATTGATATTATGATTGAGTCCGGTCCTAGTGCGCGATCGGTACAAATTCAAATCAATCCTTTTACTCTAGTAGGAGCAACCACTCGTTCCGGTTTATTGACAGCTCCTTTGCGCTCTCGTTTTGGTATTACCTGCCGTCTGGAATATTATAGTGCAGATGTTTTAAAAAGAATAATTATTCGTTCTTCTAAAATTTTAAAAACACCTATTGAAGATGCCGGAGCCGAAGAAATTGCCAGAAGAAGCAGAGGTACTCCAAGAATTGCAAACTTATTGCTGAAAAGAGTTCGCGATTTTGCTCAAATAAAAGGAAATGGAACCATAGATAAGGAAATTGCTCAGATTGCCCTTACAGCTTTAAATGTAGATGAAAATGGTTTGGATCAGATGGATAATAAGATTTTAGTCTCCATTATTGATAAGTTTGCCGGTGGACCGGTAGGTATCACAACTATTGCTACAGCTGTAGGTGAAGAAGCTGGGACGCTGGAAGAGGTTTATGAACCCTATTTAATCATGGAAGGCTATCTCCAAAGAACTCCAAGGGGAAGAACCGCTACTCCAAAAGCATATAAGCATCTTGGAAAAAAAATACCCGGCAAACCGGGATCTCTGTTTGATGATGAACTGCTTTGAGTTTAAAGAAAATAAAAGACTCTCAAAGAAAATAAGTTATTGAATTGTATACTTCTCCAGAAATCTTGTTGAGAAGGTGGTGCCGGCCTAACCGGAATTATTGAATAGGCAAAGCGTAGTTGTGCCCCAAAATCTTCTGTAAATAAAAAACCTGCACTCGCAAGTGCATTTAAGTCAAATCTGGAATAAGGTGTCGATTCAACTTCATGAACCGGAAAATCATTTATTATCTCCCGATACCGGACTTGTGCATTAACTGATAATCCTGCACCTAAGAGAACCCTTTCAAAGTCATGGTATTGAAAAACAACAGGCACATCAATGTAATCCAATTGAAGAAAATAAGATTTGTCCGGAGCTGTGTTTTCCAATGTGCTTTTTGCACCTTTTTGTGAATATGCAATGTCAATATTCAGGGAGAATTTTTCACTTAGGTTTATCATAGAAGTAATTCCGCCATTAAAGCCAAACTTATTATACCCTCTTATTCGGTCACCATCTACCTGGCTGGCATTAAAACCGGCTACAAAACCTGCCCTGAAAATGCTGTTATTATCAGTAAAGGCAGAGTTTGAAAATGATATGAATAGGATGAATATTATTAGGTTTTTAAACATAGTGGAATGGACTGCTTTAAAATTAAATCAGTTAAATAAGATTTAATATACAAAGAAAGGAATCGAAAAATATTATTCAGCAATTAACTTTTTTAAGTAAAACTCTCCGTTTTGTTTGTCGGTAATTTTTAAAATATAAACTCCAGCTGACATATTAGAAACATCCAGTACGGTATTTTCTCCACTAAGATGTTTATTAAACAAAGTTTGTCCGGTCAGATTAAACCATTCCACAAGATAATCACTTCCTTGCAAACCACTAATTGAAATATGATTTGTAAATGGATTGGGAAAAACGTTTAAATTTTTAAAAGAAGAAAATTCAGATATACCGGTAGGAGTATTCGTTGTTCCGGGAGTCGGCTCGCTAAAAAATACCCATGTTGGACCACCATCCGGTAATCGTCCCTGAGAGATATCTGTTGCTTGCGGACCAAAAGTTAGTGTATCTATTGGAGTGAGACCATCCGGTGCATAAATTCCAACTTGCTCACCCCCGGCAGAAAGCCTGAAATTTGTATGTAATGGACCTCTTGATACATCTCCACTTGCCCAAATTAATAAAAAACCACCGGCCGGAATAATTGTTTCCTGAATTCCTATTGGAAGCTGATGCATATCCGGCTCACTTAGGTCATCAGTTAAATAAAATCCACCGATATTCACAGCCGTATCTTCAGCATTATAAATTTCTATCCAGTCTTCATATTCGCCTGTCACATCAGCTATTGTATTGTTGTTAGATGCCATAAACTCATTAACAAAGAGATTAGGAAATGTAGTAACAGAGAATGACTGTCCGTTTAAAGTTATTTGAACCGGAGTAGCAGATGCACTTTCAATAAGCAGAACTTCAGAATGAGTACCGGAACTTACAGGTGAGTATCTTACAAAAATATCAAGGGGACCGACAGAACCTGCTGTTTCGTCTAAAACAAGTGAATTTGAGTAAGGGCCACCGGCATTTTCACTAATTTCAAAAGGAGCATTGACCGTTAAATTTACATTATCTGTTAATAAAGTACCGCTAACACTTATGGTTGACGGGTCAGAAGGTGTTCCTGCTTCTGTATTGAATGTAGGTACACTTAATGGTAATGCAGTTATAGATGGTCCGCTAAGGCTTTGTGAGTTTACCTGAATTTGGTTTATACCAATTCTTGGTCTGGCTCCTCCGTCATTTGCGGCTTCCTGATAGTAAAACCATCTTAATTCAACTGTTGGAAAGTTTTCAGCATCACCCGGTAAGGTAACATTGAAGTTTTCCGTATCTCCATCATTCTTTCCACTACTTGTATAAATCACAGGAGTGCTTAAATCCTGCCAGCTTCCTGAAGCACCTAATCTATATTGAAACCTTAGATGATATTCTCTGGGTGTTGGTGTACCTAAGCCTTGTTGATCCAAAAAAACTTCAAAACTTACTTCTATATTTTCCCTGTCTGTAGTGTTTAACGCTAAAACTGCTGCACCCAAATTTTGTCCGGTAACAGCATTTCCACAATCTGAAGGATCCTGAGCTGTATTTGTGTTTATGAAAACAAAACCATTTGCACCTAAACCAATAATTCTGGATCTGTTTTTTAAATTATATACACATGCCCAATCTGAGTCCGGCTCGTCAGTAAATCCGGGATTAGAGACATTTAAAAACTGATGAAAAATCATATTTGCAGGATAGGTGCCGGCAAAAGCCAGTGAATCCCAAAATGTAAAGTTGTAGCTGCCGGTAGATAAATCAAATGGGGTAGGGCTGCTTTGTGAAAAAGATGAAGAATTTATAGTAAAAGCCAATACAAATAATAAAATTAGTTTTTTCATAGGTGTAGTTTAATCAGAGTGAGAATGTTTTATTTAGTTTGATTTAAGCAACAAAATTAATGTAATTATCATTGGTATTCAAAAATACTATTTTATGTGAATGTTAACTACTCATTAAAAAAATAAAATTGTTGAATTATAAAAGTAGTTTTGCATTTCAAATCAAAATTGATAGATAATCTGATGAAAGAGTACCTTGAACTGTTTAGGAAAAATAAAGAAGTTTTAGCCTTTGGAATTTTATTGACGTTTTTCAGCAGTTTCGGTCAAACTTTCCTGCTTAGTCTCTATTTGCCTTCTCTAAAGG
>REEL01000113.1 GCA_007695095.1 Chitinophagaceae bacterium
GGCAACGGATTCACCGTCACTGTCGTTGATGCACTATTCTCGCACCCATTCGAGTCTACATAAGTGTATGTAATTAAGTGAGTGCCTATTCCTGCGGCTACCGGTGAAAATACATTTCCTGTAACTCCGGATCCGCTGTAAACACCGCCTGTTGGTATGCCGCCCGTTAGTGTAAAGCTCCCCTCATCTATACAAACATCATTTATACTATCTAAACTAACTACCGGTAAATCGTAAACTTCAATGCCGGATACAGCCGTATCGCTACAGCCATTTATATCTGTGTATGCATAAAATATATCTATTGTTCCGGTACCATATAGCGAAGCATCAAACTCACTTACTATATTTCCATTTATGATATAATCTCCGCCTGTTGGTATGCCGCCACTTAACTGGAATACCGGTTCGTCTATACAAACTCCGTTAAATGAAATTAAACTAACTGTTGGCAAAGGATTTACTACCACTGAAATACTTGCGCTATTTGAACACCCATTTGTATCTGTATACTCATAGACTATTGTATGGGTACCTGAACCGGTTAACGCAGGATCAAAATCAGTACTAATTACTCCATTCACAAAATAGGTACCTCCGGCAGGTATGCCATTTGTCAATGGAACCGATGGGGCATCTGCACAAAAAGGTCCTATCGGATCTAAGCTTACCTGTGGCAACGGATTCACCGTCACTGTCGTTGATGCACTATTCTCGCACCCATTCGAGTCTACATAAGTGTATGTAATTAAATGAGTGCCTATTCCTGCATTTGCAGCTGAGAAAACACCATTATTATCTACACCCGTTCCGGAGTATACTCCTTGTGGATGTTGAGACCCTTCAGTTAAAACATATTGACTTTCACTTACACAAAATTCCGGTAGAGTATTTATAGATACCGCAGGCAATTCAAATACTTCTACTTGTTTTGTAATTGACTCTGTGCAGCCTATGTCTGAAACAGCCGTTAATGTCACATCATAAACACCTGCTTGCGTATAAACGTGTACAGGGTTAGCAATATTTGAAACAGATCCATCACCTAAATCCCATGAATAACTTACGATTGTCCCTTCAGATATTGTAGTTAAATTAGTAAAGAAATTAACTTGATTTTCACATGCCGGAATATAAGAGAAATCAGGTTCCGGTAGAGGGCCGATATTAACTATGGTTGAATCACTTGCTGAACATCCGTTAGCATCTGTAAATTCATACACAATAGTAAACTGACCGAATCCTAAAGCAACCGGGTCTAATATATTTGTCTGAACTCCGTCAACTGTATAAACACCTCCAGCAGGAAAACCTATTTCTAAAACAATTGCTGTATCATTTTCACATAAGGGCCCGATAGAGTCTATAGTAACTAAAGGAAGAGGATTGACATTTATTGAAGCTGTATCTGTAGCCTCACAACCATTAGTATCTGTAAAAGAGTAAGTTATGATATGTGCTCCTACACCGGCATCTGCAGGATTAAATATATTTGAGCTAACACCTGTTCCTGTATAGGTTCCACCTACAGGAGTTCCTCCGGTAAGTGTAAAAGGTTCATCATCAATACAGACATCTGAAAACACAGGTAAATCTACAATAGGAATTGGCAAAACTTCTATTGTATTACTTGCAGTATCAATACATCCGTTTACATCTTCATAAGCATAAAAAACATTGGTTATACCAACTCCGTAAAATGAAGGATCAAACTCTGTAACAACAATTCCATTTATCAGGTATGTTCCTCCTGAAGGAGCTCCACCGGATAATGTGAATGTGGGCTCATTTTCACAAACATCAGCAAATGCATCTAATGTTACAGCCGGCAATGGGAGTACTTCTATCTGAACAGAATCACTACTTGTACAGCCTTCGCTATCTGTATATTCGTAAGTTATTGTGAAAAAACCGGCTCCTAATGATGAAGGAGAAAAATCAACGCCGGGTGTTCCGTCAATAAAGTAAATTCCACCAACGGGAGATCCGCCACTAAGTGCAAAGTCATCATCAGATTCACAAACGGGTGCAAAAGGATCCAATGTAACTATAGGGCTAGATATTACTTCTATAGAAGTAGAAGCCGTATCAGAGCAACCATTAGCATCTGTAAAAGCATAGAAAATAGTGCTTATACCAACTCCAAAAGCCGAAGGGTCAAATTCTGTTTCCACATTACCATTTACAATATAAATCCCTCCGGAGGGATTTCCTCCGCTAAGAGTTATTGGATCTGCATCTTCACATATATCTGCAAATGGAGATAAGGTAACTGTAGGGGTAGGATTCACTACTAAAGTTTGAGAAGCTGTATTTGGGCATAAAGAAATGGGATCTGTATATACATATTCAATTAAATAACTACCCGGACCATTCAAAGTAGGATCAAAATCAACACTCAAATTTCCATCAACAAAATAATCACCACCGGTAGGTAATCCTCCACTTAAAATTAAAATATCGTCCTCTTCACATAACTCTGAAAAACTACCTAAAGTAACAATCGGTAAGTCTGAAACACTTACCGTTGTGGAGGCCGAATTTTCACAACCATTGGCATCAATGAATGTATAAGTAATTGTATGAGTACCAACTCCCGCATCTGATGGGTCAAAAAATCCATTTGAATCTACTCCGGGGCCGGTGTATATCCCCTGAGGGTGATTAGAGCCTTCGGTTAATTCATATAAAGTGTCATTTAAGCAAAAATCAGGCAAATTACTTATTGAAACAACAGGTAAGTCAAACACTTCGATAGTCTGTGTTACTGTATCAGCACACCCTTCATCAGAAATTGCAACTAAACTAACATCAAAGTTTCCGGATGCGGTAAAAATATTAAGCGGATTTTCAATTGTATCGGTATTACCATCTCCAAAATCCCAAAAATATTCCTGTATATTTCCACTTGATATCGTTGAAGTATTAGTAAATTGAACAGGGTTATCTATACAAGTTATACCGGAAGTAAAAGATGCTTCAGGCAATGAATTAACTGATACTGTCTCAGTAATACTATCAACACAGCCAAAATTAGTTTCTACGGTAAGAGTAACTTGATAATTACCACCCGCCGTAAAAGGATATGAGGGATTTTGGTCTGTTGAACTGCCTGTTCCATCTCCAAAGTCCCAAAACCAGTTAGCGATTGTACTTCCTGAAGGGTCTGTACCTAAAGTTGTATTGTCTGTAAAATCAACTTCTATTTCAGCACACTCACTTACAGAAGAAAAGTCTACTTCCGGAAGAACATTTACATTAACGAAAGACTGAAAAAAATCTGTATTACCGCATACATTTGTCACTTCAAGGGAAACCGGATATGTACCCGGGTCAGAATAAATATAAAAAGGGTTTTGTTCAGTTGAAGACCCAACACCATCTCCAAAATTCCAGTTATAAAGAACAATACTATCTTCTACAAAAGATGAATTATCCTGAAAAAAAATAGTGTCCCCAAAACATGCATCAGTAGCATTGAATGAGGCAATCGGATTAGTACATGAAGTAACTACATTATACCCTAACCATTTCGCACTATCAGAATTAAAAACCCATGCAAGATCATTCGCATAAGAAAAGCCATACTGAAAAGGTACATTTTCAGGTATTTGAGAAGAACCGGTATATGCTCCGGTTGAATTCACAAAATGTATACGCCTGTTAACCCTATCTAACAAACCATATTCCAGACCATTACAATTGGTATAAATTACAGTATGTGGGTTTAATGAAGAAGTAGGTACAGGTAAACCGGTAACATCAAAAAAGCTGACAAAAGTATTATTTACTCTGTTGTAAATATAAATACTACCGTTAAAATAATATACAATTTGATTAGCATTTGGGTTTAAATCTCCCATTGATTGAGCACCGGGCTGAGCAGCACTGAGAAAAATATTTCCTGTATTCTGAAGAAACCCATTTATATTTCTATCCGGATGATACAAACCTGACAAAGCAAAACCATTGACTTCTATGCTATCTGTCACCGGATTAAACCAAGAACCTCTATAATCAAACGACCCAATAACCGTAGAAAAAATAGAATTTCCCATAGTGTCATAAGTCACTAAGCGTTCACTTGGAGAACCAATTTGATATGAATAATACAAATCAAAATTCGGATCATAAACTACAGCTCCTTGAGGACCTGAAGTAAAATCCGGCGGAGTTAGTGTCTTCACTAATTCTGCGGTATCAATTATACTGCAAGTAACTTGTGCCGTGGATGTTTTATGTATAACAAAGCTAAATGTAAACATAAGCACAGCATAAAAACTTAAGCAAATTTTCCTATATAAAACCATAAATCAGTAATTTCTTTTCTTAGTAATTTTCAAGTGTTAAAACAGCGTCTAAATTAGACAATTAAATTTAATTTAATATACTTTAGCAAAAGTTTAAAAAGTAATTTTTAAACTCCCCATTTTCATAATCAACTCTATTTTTGACAAACACGATGTAAATTTATACAATTTCCAAGATTATACCGATATTGTTTTATTATCCTGTTTATTTATTCTGATTAACTTTCAAAAAATTTTTATTTATGAAAAATATATTCATTTTATTTTGCATCATTTCAATGTCTGCTACTGACATATACAGCCAAGGAATATTGGAATTGTTAAGAGAAGGTAGATCGTTGGAAGCCTCTGCTAATGAAGAAGAGGCACTAAAGGTGTTTTTAAGTGTTTTGGAAAGAAGTCCAAATAATCATGAAGCGCTATGGAATGTAAGCTTTTTATACTCAAGAATTGGACATCGTAAAGAAAACCATGAAGTAAAAGTACGTTACTTTAATAAAGCTAAAGATTATGCTGAACAAGCATTACGTATAAACCCAAGAAATGAACAGTCTAACTATGTAATGGCAGTTGCTATGGGTAGAATGGCATTAATATCCGGTGCAAGAGACAGAGTTGCTGCTTCAAGAGACATCAAAAAATATGCTGAGCAAACCTTGGAGGCTAATACTGAGCATGCAGGGGGGCATCATGTAATGGGTCTTTGGCATTATAGAATGGCAAATTTGAGTTGGTCTGAAAGAAATGCAGCAAGAATATTATTTGGAGGTATTCCAGAAGGAGCAAGTGATGAAGATGCTATTTATCATTTAAATAAAGCTGTTGATTTAGAACCCGGATTTTTATTGTATCAATATGATTTAGCAGATGTTTATATAAAACTTGAAAATAAAAATCAAGCTAAAGAAATTCTTAAAAACCTGTTAAATCTTCCTAATAAAACAGCTGATGACCCAAAAATAAAGAAAGATGCGCAGGAGCTTTTAAATAGTTTATAAATTAAAAAAGCCACTTTATAAAGTGGCTTTTTTTTAAAATATATTTATTGGTAATTATTAACTTCCAAAATCATCGAAGGCAATATTTTCTTCAGGAACACCTAAGTCTTCAAGCATTTTTAGAGATGCCTGTAACATTAAAGGCGGTCCGCACAGGTAGTACTCAACCTCTTCCGGTTCAGGATGAGTTTTCAAGTAGTTATCATAAAGTACCTGGTGAATAAAGCCTTGATAGCCGTCCCAATTATCTTCTTCTGCAGGCTCTGAAAGAGCAACATTGTACTTAAAATTAGGGAATTCTTCTTCTATTTTTCTAAAGTGATCGGTATAAAACAATTCTCTTTTAGAACGTCCTCCATACCAATATGTAACTTTTCTATTTGTCTTTTCAGTATGGAACAAGTGGAATATATGAGAACGTAAAGGAGCCATACCTGCACCACCTCCAATATAAACCATTTCTTTATCTGTTGGCTTAATAAAGAACTCTCCGTAAGGTCCGGAAATAACAACTTTATCGCCGGGTTTTCTGGTAAAGACATAAGAAGAGCAAATGCCGGGATTTACATCCATCCATGTATTTTTAGTTCTATCCCATGGTGGTGTAGCAATTCTGATATTCAACATAATAATATCGCCTTCTGCAGGATGATTAGCCATAGAATAAGCTCTAAAAACTTCCTCATCATTCTTCATTTGCAAATCCCACATTTTAAACTGATCCCACTCATCCCGAAAGCGTTCTTCTATTTCCATATCTTTGAAGTCGCATACTATAGGAGGAACATCAATCTGAATATAACCACCAGGTTCAAAGTCCATTGACTCTTCTTTAGGCAAACGAACAACAAACTCCTTGATAAAAGTTGCTACGTTGTGATTCGAAACAACTTCACATTCAAACTTTTTAATACCGAAGATTTCTTCAGGTACTCCTATCGTCATATTTTCACGAACTTTGACCTGACATGCTAAACGCCATTTTTCTTTTACCTCTTTTCGAGATAAATGATTAGTTTCAGTAGGTAAAACCTCACCTCCACCTTCCATGACCTGACATTTACACATGGCACATGTACCTCCTCCTCCACATGCAGAAGGAAGAAAAACACTCTTTTCAGATAAAACTGTAAGCAAAGTGGAACCCGGAGACACTTCCATTGGATTATCTTTATCTCCGTTTACTACTATACTCACATTTCCTGCAGGAACTAATTTTTCTTTAGCATATAAAAGTACTGCTGTCAATAATGCCATCACTATCAGGAAAGCTATAATTGAATAAACAACCGTTAATACCATATCTTATATTTTTAAACTTTAATACCCATAAAACTCATAAATGCAAGTCCCATGAGTCCTGTAATAATAAATGCAATACCTAAGCCTCGCAAGGCCGGAGGAATACTTGAATATCTGACTTTTTCACGAATTGCAGCTAATGCTATTATCGCTAAAAAGAACCCAAATCCACTTCCTAATCCAAAGAAAACTGATTCTCCGAAAGAATACTCTCTTGCAACCATGAATAATGAACCACCTAAAATAGCGCAATTAACAGTTATTAAAGGAAGGAATATTCCAAGAGAAACATAAAGTCCCGGAAAAGACTTTTCAATAAGCATTTCTAATAATTGAACCATCGATGCTATAACAGCTATGAATACAACAAAGTTTAGAAAAGTTAAGTCAACTCCGAAAATTCCGGTTTCCTTCAATAGGTACTCATGTATTAACCAATTTGCAGGAACAGTAAAGCCCAAACAAAATATTACAGCAAGACCAAGTCCAAATGCTGTATTAATAGTTTTTGAAACAGCCAGATAAGAACACATTCCTAAAAAGTAGGCTAAAACCATATTGTCTATAAAGGCTGAGCGAATGAAAACATTTACAAAATCCATATTGTATTATTTTAAGATATATCAACTAATTTAGTATTTCTGGCTCTTTGCCACCAAATCATAAGACCTATAACAAACATTGCTGCTGCGGGTGTTAACATCATACCATTCTGAAAAAATTCAATTTCAGAAAGATAAGGAACCGCCCATCCAAATAATTCACCTTTACCAAAAAACTCTCTAAAAAAGGCTACACCAATCAAAATGATTCCATAGCCAATGCCGTTTCCTACACCATCGAGAAATGATGACCAAGGTTTATTACCCATTGCAAATGCTTCTAAACGTCCCATTACAATACAATTTGTAATAATTAGCCCAATGTATACAGACAACTGAGTGTACACATCATAACTAAAAGCTTTTAAGATTTGGTCTACTAAAATTACCAAAAAGGCGATAACCGTAATCTGCACGATAATCCTTACTCTACTTGGAACCATTTTCCTGAGCAAGGATATAATTAAACTCGCAAAACCCATAACTGCAATAACGGCTAAAGTCATAACCATTGCAGGTTTGAGGGCAACTGTAACAGCAAGTGCTGAACAAATTCCTAACACCTGAACTGTTATTGGATTATTATCATCTAAAGGGTCGGATAATAACTTTCTTTCTTTTTTCCCAAAAAGGGATTGTTTTTCTGCTGTAGTACTCATAATTTATAAATTTACTTCGTCAACTTTAATTCTGTCAAAAAAAGGTAAATATTTTTTCAAATCATCTCGTAGCATGTCTGTTACACCATCAGCAGTAACAGTAGCTCCTGTAAGGCCATCGACTTCATGATCACTGTCTCTTGCTCCGCCTTTTCTTACATATATTGAAACGAATTCACCGTCATCATCTCTGATTTTTTTACCGATAAACTGGTCCTGAAACCAGTCGTCAGTAATTACAGCTCCAAGACCGGGTGTTTCAGCGGCATGACCAAATGAAGCCCCTGCTATGGTATTTAAGTCATCCTGCAGAGCAATAAAGCCCCATATTTCATTCCATAGTCCGGATCCTCTCACAGGTACGATGTAAAACACTTCTCCATCATCACTTGTATATCTGTAAAGCGGAAGTTTTTGCTGTTCCAAGGGCTTCCTAACTTCTCTTCTGTGGTCAATCATTGAAGCTACGATAGGCTCTCCTTCATCATCTTTTTCAATTAAATTACCTTCGTGGTCTATGACCAATTCTTCAACCTGGCTTTCGTATACATCCAGAACTCTGTCTCTGTCTTCCATACCCACAGAACCCAAAATGTCCTGTTTATTGGCAAATGCAACATTAAAGTCCTGTCTTGGTTTTAAACCGGTTGCTGCCAATGCTAAAAGCAATGCCATTATGACTGTTAAAACAGCCATAAAAATTATCGTATAATTATTTGTATTAGACTGCACGACTTAACCTCCTTTTTATATTTGCTTGTAAAACGTAATGATCAATAAGTGGAGCAAAAACATTCATAAATAATATTGCCAACATCCATCCTTCCGGATATGCCGGATTTAATACTCGAATTATCATACCTATTGCCCCTATTGAAAATCCATAAATCCATTTACCTACCTCGGTTTGAGCAGCTGTTACAGGGTCAGTAGCCATAAAGGCCATAGCAAAAAAGAAACTGCCTATTATAAAGTGATAATAAAACGGTACCTCCATAAACGGATTTAATGCCAGTAAGTTCAATATAATTCCCATGAAAAGAGTTCCAATAATCATGGATAACATAATTCTCCAACTGCCAATTCCTGTAAAAATCAGAAGACCCGCGCCCACGAGAACAAATATTTTATTCATTTCCCCAACGGAACCGGGTATAAAGCCCATTATCATATTGAAAACAGTATAATGCTCCGTTACAGCAGCCCAACCTCCGGTAGCGGCTAATGCGAGCGGAGTTGCCCCGGTCCAGCCATCAGCTAAAGCATTATTTTCTCCAACGTGAAGAAATCCGGCAAATATCTGATGTAAAAAATTGTAATCATAAGCTACCCAAACTATATCGCCTGATATATGGGTCGGATAAGCAAAGAAAACGAAAACTCTGGCAGTTAGTGCAACATTTAATACATTCATGCCCGTTCCCCCAAAGGCTTCTTTAGCTATGATTACAGCAAATATTGTTGCAAAAGCAACCATCCATAAGGGAATATCCGGTGGCATAATCAAAGGTATGAGCATTCCTGAAACAAGGAACCCTTCTTCTACCTGATGTCTTTTGATAGCCGCAAACAAAAACTCAGTTGCTAATCCTGCAATATGCACTACTATAATTATCGGCAACAATTGCAAGAAGCCATACAAAGCTTTCTGTCCCAATCCGTCCAATAATCCCTCGTACATACCCATCGCAAAATAATGCTGATGGCCAATGTTAATAATTCCATGAATCAGGCATAATTGCATGGCAATTACGACATGAAACATTGTCCTTTTTAAATCCATACCATCCCTGATATGTGTACCACTTTTTGTAGTATGGTTTGGCTGAAACAAAAAAGTTTCAATTGCATCATATGTGGTATGCAAAAACTTATTTTTCTCAGTTTTCTCTTTGACTGAATCAAGTAAATTACGTAATGGTTTCATATTTTTTTGTTATACTTAAAATGAAATTAAATCATTTTGATAATCTATTCTTGTTCTCTTATAAAATCCAAGCCTTCTTTCAGGATTTCCTGAACAGGTATTTTTGAAGTACACACAAATTCGCACAATGCTAAGTCTTCTTCAGCAACTTCATAAATTCCAAGGCCTTCTATTAATTCATAATCTCTTACCATAATAGCTTTTAACAACTGCTGCGGATAAATATCCATAGGTAACACTTCTTCATATTGACCGGTTACAACAAATGCTCTGCGTTCACCATGGGTATTGGTATTGACCTCAAACTCTTCCTGCGGGAAAAATTTCCAGGGGAATGTCTTTGATAAACTAGGTCTGGCATAACTTGGTAACAACCAACCTAAGAATTCATAAAAATCACCCTCCTCCAATACTGAAACCATATCACTGTAAAATCCTATATAGCCATCTTTTTCAATACTCTTTCCACTTAAAACATCACCTGATACTATTCTTGAATTTTCAAGCTCCAAATTGTCATTAATTATACCTTTGACATTAGCTCCAATATAGCTTTCAAAGTATGTGGGTTGCTTGATTGTCGGTCCTGCAGCAACCATCATTTTTTTAGTATTATAAATACCTTCATTAAACAATCGTCCGATTATAACAACATCCTGAGGGTTTATTACCCAAACCACTTCACCTTTATTTATAGGATCCAGGTGATGAATCTGTATACCTACATTTCCTGCCGGATGAGGACCGGAGAACCAATTAATTTGTACGTTTTTAGCTTCTGTATAAGTTTTGGATGGCTTTCTGTCTGCTGTTAGGTTAAGATGTACTTTCCCTTCTGTAAGTTTGTTCAAAGCATTTATACCGGTCTGGAAGTCATGTTGCTTACCTTCCATTATGAAGTTGTAGTTTGGTGCCAAAGGAGCACTCTTAAAACCTGAAATGAAAATTGCCTTTGGTTTATCTTCAGGATTTGCTGTTAAGTTAAAAGGGCGTTGTCTTAAGAAAGCCCATGCGCCACTTTCAAGCAAGCTTTTAATAACTTGTTCTCTACTTAAATCAGTAGGATTAGCTTTAGTGAATTCACGAAAATTTATTTCTTTGTCAGCTAAAATTACGATTTCTTCAATTGCTCTTTTAGCACCTCTTCTTATTTCTATAACTTCCCCACTAACAGGACTTGTATAGTTTACATCCGGTCTTGACTTGTCAAAAAACAAGGGATCGCCCGCTTTAACCTCGTCCCCTTCACTTACATGTAGTTTAGGTATAGGCTTAAGACCTACAAAATCTTTAGGATTAATCGCATAAGTTTCAGAGACAAAGTCATTTTTAACAACTTTTTTACTCCTTCCCTTTATCCGGATATCCATTCCTTTCTCCGTTTTAATAATTGTATCACTTCCTGCATAAGGGTGAATACTTTTCTGGGATGGAAAAATTTCATTGAAAGAAGGTAAAACAGAATAACCTTCATCCTCTTCTTCATCAAGTTCAGGTTTCCCTATATCACTTCTAACTTTTTCAGCGGTTACTTTTAAGAGCCGGTCAGTAAAAAACAGGATTCCAATTAAAATAATGCTTAAGGTTCCAATCAACAAAAATAAAACAAGTCTATTTGTGTTTCCATCAAGAAACCCGCCTCCATCTTGTGCATACAAGTTCGATGAAAACAAAATTCCCAGTAAAAGGAATAAGGTTCGGTGAGGTTTATTGTAAATGGATTTTTTACAATTTCTTCTACTACTATTATGTTTTAACATTTGGTAAAATTTTAATCAACTCCAAATTACGCGCCACAAAGGTAAAAATTTGTTTATTATTAGGGATAAACTATAGAATTTTTTGTGCGGAAAAACTAAATATTATTTTTTATAATAGTAAAAAAGTAAGTAACTACTATAGTGTAGCTGAAAAATATGATAATTAAATTCTCTTATTAAACGGCCTTACTAAATGAAAGTTCTAACTTTTTCTTACTTTTTTAAAAACTATTTATATCTACTTAATAAAAACACTCCCGTTATTAACCGGATTTACCCAATTTTCACTGGTATTAGATCTAATCCATAAAAAACTACCGTCTAATTTGTAATCATACAGATAATCGGTATAGGTTCTTCCAAGCAAACGATATTCATAAAAAATTTTCCCGTCTTCAGCAGACACTCTGCTACGGGTTCCCAATGAAAAAATCTGAGAATTTCCACAGTAAACAACATCATTAGAAGTTACTTCAAAAGTACAGCCAGTCTTTGTTCGACTAAGCGGATTATCAATTTCATGCCATTTGCCTCTGATATCTCTATCAATTTTTGAACATGAAGTAATGGTTAAAAAGGAAGCCGAAATAATAACTAAAATTAAAAATTTCATGAGCTTGTAATTTGATTATTTAATAAAGATAGATTTTAACTCTGTTGCATCTTCTGGTTTCATCCTGCCCGCCAAAACTAACCTTAACTCGCGTCTTCTCAAAGCTGCTTCATACAGTTTTTGCTCATTAGGAGTTTCAGGTACTAATGCCGGGACCGGTGTAGGCTTCATATTTGAATCTAAGGCTACAAATGTGTAAAAAGCCTCATTGCTTTTATATTTTTTCTTTGCAGGTACATCTTCGGCCCAAACCTCAATAAACGTTTCCAAAGAGGAGTTAAAGGCTCTGGTCACTCTGGCTTGAATGGTCACCACATCTCCCAGCTTAATAGGATTTTCAAACGAAACATTGTCTACAGAAGCTGTAACAACCGGTTTTTCAGCATGCCTGGCGGCACTTATAGCTGAAGCCACGTCCATCCAATGCAAGATCTTACCACCGCGAAGATTATTCAAGGTATTGGTATCATTTGGTAATACAACTTCCGTCTTGATTGTTTGGCTGTCTTTTGGACTCTTCCCGGATTGTTTACTCATAAAACGATTTGATTGGAAACTTAATAATAAGTGCAAATATAAAAAAAATGGCCAACGTAAATTGGCCATTTTTTTGTGATCGCGACAGGATTCGAACCTGTGACCGACAGCTTAGAAGGCTGTTGCTCTATCCAGCTGAGCTACGCGACCAAAATTTTTGCAAAACTATAAAATATATTGCTGTTAAAAAATCTTTTAAACAAAAAACTAAAGAAATATTCTGCTTTCGTTGTTTAAGCCTGAATTTAGGCTAATTTTAACTCTCAAACAGTAATTATGACAACCGCAAGGGTAAATCCGAAAATTGAAAAAAGCTGGGAGGCGCTGCTCAAGGGAAGTTTCAAGGATCCCTATTTTCATGAAATAAAAAAGTATTTACTAAATGAAAAACAAAAAGGTAAGCTAATATACCCCCAAGCAAAAAATATTTTTAAAGCTTTTGACTTATGTCCGGTTGACCATGTTAAAATAATCATACTAGGACAAGATCCTTATCATGGAGAGGGACAAGCTCATGGTCTTTCTTTTTCAGTTCCTGATGGAATCAAGCCTCCCCCTTCTTTGAAAAATATTTTTAAAGAGATAATTGATGATATCGGTGAACTAAACATAAAAAACGGTAATTTAGAAAACTGGGCAAAACAAGGTGTTTTATTATTGAATGCAATACTCACAGTAGAAGCATCTAAACCGGCTTCGCACAGTAAAATTGGATGGCATTATTTCACAAATTCAGTGATTACAAAATTATCTGAACAAAAAAGCAAGCTGGTATTTATGCTATGGGGAAAATATGCTCAAGAAAAAATTCAAATGATTGATCAAAAAAAACATCTGGTTTTAACAGCCCCACACCCTTCCCCATTTTCAGCAGATAAAGGATTTTTTGGCTGCAAGCACTTTTCCAAAGCAAATCATTACTTAGTCAAAAATAATAAATCTGCGATAAAATGGTAGTTAATATAGTATTCGAAATTTACCTTAAAAAAGATTAAACCAAAGTGGAAAATGAATAAAATCAATCCTATTGATAAATTTCCTTCTGAACTGGATTTTTATAAACTACTGATAGAAGGTGTGCATGACGGAATTGTAGTTGTTTCTGAAAATCTGGAAATTTTAATTGTAAATGATTCCTTTTGTAAAATTACAGGATATAGTCAGAGTCAATTGCTGGGAAAAAAAATTAACCTGGTATTGGGATTAAATGAAGAACAAACATTAGCATCAAAGAAAAGAATAGAACTACGAAAAAAAGGGTTTAGAGAAAAATACATTTTCCATTTAAAAAGTCGTGATGGAGAATTTAAAAGATTTGAAGTATCTGCCAGCCCGGTTTTTGATAAAAACAATAACTTTATTGGTTCTATTGGAATACATAGGGATGTGAGCTTGGAAATTAGCCTAAGTCAGGAAAATCAACGATTAATCAATGCGGTAAATTCAGCTTCCGACATTATTCTGATAACTGACATATACACTAACATCTTATACCTCAATCAGGCAGGAATAAAATTTTTAAAGCTTACAGACTTTAAACCCGGAAAATATAATTTATCCAAATTTCTTTCCAAACCTTTTAAGAATAAGCTGAGTGAAGAAATTATACCCGCTCTATTGCAAAATGAGGCTTTCAAAGGTGAAGTGAATTTAAAAATCAACAATCGCCAGTTCAAAACTACAGCCAATATCAACTGTGTAATAAATAATAAAAATGAAATTGAAAATCTAACTATCGTATTGAGAGATATGTCTGAGTACGATACTTTAGTCAATGAAATAAATTTACTGGCTGAACTATCCGAACAAAGCAACTATCCGATTTTAAGAGTTGATAATAAAGGTAAAATAGAATATGCAAATAAAGCTTCACATATATTCTTTAATGATTGGGGCGTCAAAATAGGTGACAGTATTCCTATACTCTGGCATAAAAAAGTCACGAAAGTGATGGAAAATAGAATAGCTGCCAGTTTTGAATATACCCATGAGAGTAAAATTTTCGAAATAAATATTTCTCCCGTAAAATATCAGAAAAAAGTAAATATATATGCTTTTGAAATCAGTGAGCGTAAAAAAGCAGAAATGGCTCTCAAAGCAAGTGAAAACAGATTTAAAGCAGTTGTAAACGGTCAAACAGAAATGATAAGTCGGTTTTACCCGGACGGAACTCTGACATTTGTTAATAAAGCCTATGAAAAATATTTCAAAAAAAGCGAACAGGAGCTGTTCGGCCATAATTTTATTAATGCACTCCCTCAAAAACTGAAACAAAAGGCAAAAAAAGAGCTTTCTAAAATTACATTTAAAAATCCTAAAGTTGAGTATGAGGTCTCCTTTACAGATGAAAATGGAAAAAAAATATGGCAAAACTGGAAAAACTTCGGCATTTTTAATCCGGATTGCAATCTTGTAGAAATTCAATCTGTAGGCAACGATATTACACACACTAAACTTGCTGAAGAATCATTAAAAAATCAACTCAAAATTGAAGATTTAGTTACCGGCCTTTCTAACAAGTTTATAAATATTGAATACAATGAGATAGATAAATATATAAATATTTCTTTGAAAAAAATCGGGGCCTTTCTGGACGCAGACAGACTATCCATTTTCTTATTGGAAAAAGATCATTTAATCCGAAAATATACTTTTTATAAAGACCAGACTGATGCAACATTGCATCAGGAGGTAATAATTGACATGAAGTATTATTTCTGGTTTTTAGAAAACTTTAGGAAAGAAAAGATTTTCAGTATAAAAAATGCCTCAAATTTACCGGAAAGTGCAGAAAAAGAAAAAAAGCTGTTACAGCAATTAAATATTAGTGCAATTGCCGGGCTTCCCTTAGAGTATGAGAAAAAAATTATCGGCTTTTTTACTTTAGCTTTTTGCAAAGAAAAGCAATACTTTTCTACTGACCAGTTAAAAATGTTTAAAGTAATAACCCAGATGATTTCGAATGCTTTGGTCAAGAAAAAACAACAGGAAGTTAACCGAACACGAGCTAAATTTGAACAAATTATCAATAAATCAGCTGCCAAGTTGATAAATGCTCCCCTTGAAAAAATAGAGACTGAGATTAACCGCTTTATTAAATCCATTTGCAACTTAATGAAGTTTTCAACAGGTTTTTTTGTCCGTTATACAGAGCAAAGAGTTGACTTTACCCTTAATTATCAAGATTCAAAAAATGATAATAAAATTGATGGACTTTTAAACGCAATTGAAAATAATATTGAGTATTGGATAGCCAAAAAATTAACGGATGGAGAAGTGCTTATTATTAATAATCTGTACGAAATACCGGAATCAGGAAAACTTACCAAACAGTTGGCGGAGAAGTTTAAAATTAATGGTTTCGTTATCTTACCTATTCATCTGCATAAAAAAATAGAGGGTGCATTTATTTTCACAGTAAAAGACCGGCAAAATGAGATATCAAAAGAAATAAGGCCACTTTTCAAAATAACCGGACAAATTATTGCAAATGCTCAGGAAAGAAAATTATCCGAAACTATTCTCAGAGAGAAAGATGAACTATACAGAACTTTGGCAGCAAACATTCCTGATTCAGGGGTTTTAATTTTTGATAAACTTTTAAACATCAAACTTTCTGAAGGAAAAAGCCTGGAAGCTTTTGATGTGCATCACGAGTTAATTGAAGGAAAAAAACTTTCAAAACTGCTGAGTTCTGAAAGTTTTGATATCTTAAATACTGCTTTTGAAGATGCCTTAAATGGTCAGGCATCAATTATTGAGAAAAAAGCGAATGATGAATACTTTCAATTACAAATTCTACCAATAAAAACAGATAAAAAAGTTATTAAAACAGGAATGCTGATATCCCTGAACATTACCCGGCTAAAAAAGATTCAGAAAAAGCTTGAGACTCAGGCATTAAACCTGAAAAGATCGAACGAAGAACTGGAAATGTTTGCTTATGCAGCTTCACACGACCTGCAGGAACCCCTCAGAATGATTTCAACATATATTAATTTAATACAAAACAAAATTGGAAAGAATGAAGAGTTAGCTGAATTTATGCATTTTGTTACGGATGGTTCCTCCCGGATGCACCTTATGATCAATGACTTACTGGAATTTTCACGCATTGATAAAAAAAACGATCAATTTACCCGTTTTACTCTTCAAAAAGTAATTGACATCGTAAACCTTAACCTCAAAGAAACAATTGAAACAACTAATACTTCCATTTTTTATCCAAAAAAAACAATTGAGATAAATGGTGACTTTCTTCAAATTGTCAGGCTTTTTCAAAACCTGATTGAAAATGCTATAAAGTTTAGAAAAAACAATAAAGTCAACATTAACATTGATGCTAAAGATAAAGGAGAATATATACAGTTTTCCCTTTCAGATGACGGCATAGGTATTGAAAAAAGATTTTATAAAAAAATATTTGTAATGTTTCAGCGCCTTAACAGTAGAAAATCTTATAGTGGAACAGGTTTAGGTCTTGCCATTTGCAAAAAAATTGTTGAAAGACACAAAGGTGAAATTTGGGTAGAATCGAAAATTAATGAAGGAAGCACTTTTTATTTTAATTTAATAAAATAATTGTTAGCCTAAAATGTAATTTTGAGCAATAAATTTGTTAAAAAAAAGAATGCTATAAGCCACTCTAATGTCAAAGCTCTTCTATTTTTGCTTTATGCTTAAAAGAACCTATAATATTTTATTGGTAGAAGACAACCCGGGAGATATAAGAATTATTAAGGAAGTACTTTCAAAAAGTCGATTTAGCACAAACTTAATTACTGTTTTTGATGGTGAAGACGTAATCTCTTATCTTGAACAAGCTTCTTTAAAATTAAAATCTTTTCCGGATATTATAATTTTAGACTTGAATTTACCCAAATTAAATGGTATTGAAGTTATTAGAGAGATTAAGAGTAAGAAGAAATTCCGGCAGATACCTATTATTATATTGACTTCTTCCAAATCAGATATTGATATAAATGATGCCTATAAAAACTATGCTAACAGTTATATTGTAAAACCTATAAATTTCAATGATTACTCTGAGAATTTTCTAGAAATATTAGAATATTGGTTTAATATTGCAAGTCTTCCATACAGCAAATAAAAACATTAGATGAATTATTATTAATCATCTTTTATTATTAGCTTTGTCTTATAAGAAATAATCAAATACTTAATAATCAATATCAATGGAAAATACTATTAGAATTTTACTAATTGAAGACAATCCCGGTGATGCTTTTCTGATAAAATTCTATTTAGAGCAATCTTCAATTAAGAATTATAATTTAATTCATGCTGAATTCTTATCATCAGCTTTAGATTTATTATCAAAAAATGAATTTGATATCATTTTATTAGACTTAAATTTACCTGACAGTGAAGGCATGAATTCTTTAAATGAAGTTCAGAAACATTCTGTTGACAGTGTGGTAATAGTTTTAACCGGACTAACAGATGAGGAGCTTGGCAAAGAAGCTATGCGCTCCGGTGCTCAGGATCTTTTGACTAAAGGTGAATTTGACGGTAAAGTTTTAAATTCTTCAATTCGGTTTGCCTTTGAAAGAAAACTTTTTCTTAGGAAGATTAAATCTGTAACTATAGAAAAAGAAAGGGCTGACATAATTAATAATCTACTTTTTGAAAAAAAAGAATTTGTATACTTCAGTTATAATAAAATACAGGACAATTTAGATTTTCACTATGGCGTGCCGACATTTTTCAAACTTTTGAATGAAGAAAGACCATATAATTTAAGGCATTTACTGCAACAGTTTCCTAAAGAAGAAAGTGAAAAAATATCTAAAGCTTTTGAAAAATGCTTTCAAACAAACAAACCACAAACAATTCAATTAAAAATGTTTGATGAAAAATTAGGAACTAAAGAGCTATTTATCACTAATTTAAAAAACGAAGAAAATATAATTACTGCCTGTCTGATGTAATTTTATCTTTCTTTTTCAAACAGTAAGCGTGCTCCTTTTGCTGCAGAAACCAATCTGCCATTTTCAACTATTAAGTTACCATTTACGAAAACTTTATCTATAGAGTTGGAGAAGGTGTATCCCTCTAAAGGACTCCAATTACATTTATAATGTAAACTGTTTTTTTTAACCATAGTTTTATGCATACTATCTACCAAAACTAAGTCAGCAGCAAAGCCCTCCTTTATAAACCCTCTGTCTTTAAGTCGAAATGCTATTGCAGGATTATGAGACATCCATTGGACTAATTGCTCTATTGAAATTTCTCCTTTGTCCACATATTCCAACATCATCAACAAACTATGTTGTACTAAAGGCAAACCGGAAGGAGCTGAGAGATATGGATTTTCTTTTTCTTCAATTGTATGTGGAGCATGATCTGTGGCAACCACATCAATCCTGCCGGACTTTAAGGCTGCCCAAACTCCCTGCTGATGCTTTTTGCTTTTAATAGCCGGATTACACTTTATTCTGGCACCTGATTCTTCATAATAGGAACTGTCGAACCACAAATGATGCACACAAGCCTCTGCTGTAATTCTCTTTTTTTCCAAAGCTAATGAATTATCAAATAGAAAAGTTTCGTCTTCAGTTGATATATGCAATACATGCAATCTGGCACCCCATTTTTTGGCAAGCTCCACCGCTTTAGAAGAAGATTTCAAACATGCATCTACAGAACGAATCTCAGGATGCATATGAAAGGGAATATCCTCTCTGTAATCTCGAATAGCCTTTTCAGTATTAGCACGAATAATCGCTTCGTCTTCACAATGCGTTGCTATTAAACCGGGCCATTTTGAAAAAATAGCTTCGAGAGTTTTGGAATCATCAACAAGCATATTCCCGGTTGATGAACCCATAAAAACTTTTAACCCACATACATTTTCCGTTGAAATTCTCAATGTCTCTTCTATATTTTCATTGGAAGCTCCAAAATAAAAACTGTAATTTGCCGGGGAACAAGCTGATGCAATTGCATATTTTTCCTCTAAAAGCTTTGCAGTAGTCGCCGGAGGACTAGTATTTGGCATTTCCATAAAAGAAGTAGTCCCGCCTATAACAGCTGCAATCGATTCAGTTGCAATTTCAGCTTTATGAGTTAAACCCGGCTCCCGAAAATGTACCTGATCATCAATTACTCCGGGTATTAAATATTTACCTTCGGCGAGAATTTCAGTTACTTTAAAGTTTGGGTTTAAAGAAGTATCAACCTTTTCAATAATCCCGTTTTTTATCAAAAGGTCACCTTCAAAGTTTTTTCCTTCATTTACTATTCTTGCATTTCGTATTAGGTAACTCATAGTTTTTTTATTTCTGGATAGCAAAAATGTTATTTTTTTACTTTAATCAATCAATATAAAGGAATATTTATAAACATTACCTTAATTTTGTTGTCATTATGTCGGTTCTCATCTTTAATAAGTATGGGGTACTTTATTTGCACAAAAAAATACTTTTTTTCATGAAATTTTTCACTTCTTACAAAAGAATTCAATTCGTTTCTGTTATACTTTTTACTCTTTACTTAAGTAGCTGTACCTACAAAGATGGTTTATTTCCACAAAAAGATAAAGAAGGCAAATTTGAAATAAGTATTCCTGATTTTATGTCTTCAACGAATCGGTTGAGCGAAGAAAGTAATTTTCAATACCAGAACAGATACCGCACAATTTACATGGTAATTGTTGATGAAAAAAAAAGTGATTCAAACCATTCCTTCTCTTCTTTTACAGAAGAAAATATACAGATTTTTGAAAATTCAGTTGATAGTCTGTTGACTGACTCTATATTTAACTTAGAAATTAATGGCCTAAATGCAAAACAATATAAAGCAGATGCTTTAATTACGGGCGAAGGTTTTTATTATTCACTTACATTTATTGAAAGTGAAACTGATTTTTATCAAATCGCTAAATGGACTAATCATAAAAGAAAGAAAGATTATGAGTCTCTTTTTGATGAAATGGCTCTTACTTTCAGAATATTAAATTAACTTAGTGCGATAAATTAATCTTAATTAACAATGCAAGGGCAACCGCTTTTTTCTACCTTTCACAAAAGCACCCTCTTCTTACTCATAGTTAGTTTGTTACACCTCAGCGGTGCAATTTTAGAATCTGAAGTAAGCCGATATCTCACCAAACCTCTTTTAATGCCGATTTTAATTTTCGGCTTCTATTTTTCACTTACAAAACCATTAAACAGATTCAGTCTATTTATTTTAGTCGGTTTAATTTTTTCCTGGTTTGGGGATTTATTCTTAATGTTTGAAGGTCCTTTATTCTTTATCAGTGGCCTGATTTCATTTTTTATCACCCATATTCTCTATTGTATAGCTTTTTATCAGGATTGGAAAAATGATATAAGTACCACCCCTGTATATAAAAACCCTGCTCTTCTGCTCCCTTTTTTGATTTTCTACGGGCTGCTGATTTATGTGTTATTCCCATATCTGGATGAAATGCTCATTCCTGTTTTAGCTTATGGGTTTATTATTACTCTTATGGCAGTATTTGCTTTAAACAGGAAGGGAGTCAGCACTTCTTTTAGTTTTACCTATATTTTTATTGGCAGCATTTTATTCATTATTTCAGACACTATCATTGCTGTAAATAAGTTTTACACAGATGTATATTTAAGTGAGTTCTTTATAATGCTTACCTATATTTCTGCACAATTTTTTATCGTAAGCGGAAGCTTAAGGCAAAAACAAACAATTAAATTATAAATACGGGAGTGAATCTCCAATTAAAAAATATGATTAAAAATACCGAAAAAGAAATTGATGAATATTTTTTGCGCATTTCTAAGAAAATGCAAATGCCTCCACTTTATAAGTCTTTTGAAAAAGATGCCATAGAAGTTAACGGGGAAAAAATTCACTTAGACATTTTAAGAAAAGGAAAAGATAAACCTACTATCGTTTTTATTCCGGGAACGGCTATATATGCAATGGTATTTACGGAGCTTCTATACAAGCTGGGTGAGGCCGGCTTTAATATTGTAGGGTTTGACCCCAGGGGTCATGGAAGAAGTGGCGGAAAGAGAGGCAGTTATACTATCACTCAATTAATTGATGACACTCTGGCCGTTACAGAATATGCTAAAAAACACTTCAATAATGATATAAGTTTATTCGGAAGCAGTCAGGGAGGTATCGTTGCCTTTTATATTTCAGCTATGAATCTACCGGATATAAAAAGCGTTGTCTGTCAAAATTTTGCTGATTTAACGGCTCCTGATATTAAAAGACTTTCACGTTTTCCTAAGTTGGCCGGCGTAGCAGCTCCTATACTGCAAAAAGTGGCTAAAATTGCACCGGAATTGCCGGTTCCCATTAATTTATATCTTGATTTATCTAAAGAAAAATTAAAACATTTTGGAGATTTCGAGAAGTTTATTGACCAGGACCCGCTATCAATTAAATCTATACGGTTAAAAGCTTTGGCTTCACTTACAAATACGCCCTTACCAAAACCCATAGAAGAAATCAGTACTCCTATAATGGTTATACAAGGAACTTCTGATTTGATTTTTCCTGTATCTTACACGCGTAAATTATTTAACAAACTAACTTGCAAAAAAAAGCTACACTTATATCCTAAACTTCATCATGCCATGTTGGCAGAAAATGTAGATGAGGTGCTTCCTCCCATTATTGAATGGTTAAATGAAATTCATGAAGTAGACTCGAAGAAATCTTAATTTTTTTCAGTTAAATATTCAGCAATACTCCTTTTAGTTATTGGCAGGAAAGTTTCTTTTCTGGGAACAGCATATTTACTTTCAGCCACAAAGGTGCAGGGGTTAGGTAAATCCTTTTTATTTTTAATCAAATCGGATTTTATATACTCGTAAGTAAAATGAATTTTCCGGGGATAATTTGTGATATACTTTGTGTTTACCGATTCAAATTTTTCATGTTTATTTTCAATAAAACTTATTTGATATTGATATACATCTGTATGTTTTTCAGAAGGTTCATACAACAAGATATATCCTTCCTTTTTGTATATGGGAACTAATCCTACAGGTTCGAGCATAATTCCGGACTGAAAGAATTCATAGATTTCTTTACCGTTATCAACGCCTTTTTGAATTCTGGGAATGGCAAATTCAAGAATTTCTTCGAGAACAGAAATCACCTGGTCATCAGAAAAAGTGTTTTCATATACAAACTTCAGTTGATCAAAATCTATTTTACGGGCAATTTTTGGAAAAGCCTCTTTCGTAATTTTTTTAGTTTCATCTAATGAAATTAAATCCCTGTAATGCTGAATCATATCAGCTAAAGCAGGAAATAATTTGTGCTCCTTAAAATGTTTTTCTACTGATTTTAAATAGGCCAGTAAGATGTATTTTTTATACTCAAAATCCATCCAACCATCTGTCAACCAACTCTCGTTTAAGCTTTTCATATACCTGTAGTTTTTAGAAAAAGATGTTGTAAATATTTTATACGAAAGATATTCTACAAAGTTCTCTATGAAGTATAACGTTAAACTTGTGTAAAAATGACATACAATAAACAAGATTTAAAGCAAGGCTGATAAACATTCTGCAATTTTGTCAGAAAAAATGAATTGGCATAGATAGTGATAGGTCATGTTGAATACAATATTATTATACTCAAAAAACATAAGTATCATGTCAGAAAAAGCATTATCTATCAAGCCATTGGCAGACAGGATTGTTATTAAACCGGCTGAGGCCGAGGAGACCACAAAGAGTGGTATCATTATACCTGATTCAGCTAAAGAAAAGCCTCAAAAAGGCAAAGTAGTAGCTGTAGGAAACGGAAAGAAAGATGAGCCTGTAACTCTAAAAGTAGGCGATCAGGTTTTGTATGGCAAATATGCAGGTACAGAAATTACTGTTGAAGGTGAAGATTTTCTTATCATGAGAGAGTCTGATGTATTTGCAGTAGTTTAATCCATTTATTCATTAAAAAACAAAAAAATTATGTCAAAATTAATTAAGTATGATTCAGACGCCCGTGAAAAGCTAAAAAAAGGCGTTGACACACTGGCAAATGCCGTAAAAGTTACTTTAGGACCAAAAGGCCGAAATGTAATTATTGAAAAGAAATTCGGTTCTCCTGTTGTAACCAAAGATGGTGTTACTGTTGCAAGAGAAATTGATTTAGAGGATCCTATAGAGGATATGGGAGCTAAAATGGTAAAAGAAGTTGCATCAAAAACAGCTGATATTGCCGGAGATGGTACAACTACAGCAACAGTTTTAGCTCAGGCAATTATTAAGTCGGGTTTAAAAAGTGTAGCTGCCGGAGCTCACCTTATGGATTTAAAAAAAGGAATTGACCTTGCTGTTAAAGCAGTGATTGAAAATATTCAAAAGCAATCGGAGACTATCGGAGAAAACTTTGAAAAAATTGAGCAGGTTGCAACTATCTCAGCTAACAGTGATACTGAAATCGGAAACTTCATTGCTGAGTCAATGAGAAAAGTTGGAAAAGAAGGTGTTATTACTGTTGAAGAGGCTAAAGGTACTGAAACATATGTTGACGTAGTTGAAGGTATGCAATTTGACAGAGGGTATCTTTCACCATACTTTGTAACCAATACAGAGAAAATGGAAACCGAATTAGAAACTCCGTACATTCTGATTCATGACAAAAAGATTTCAAACATGAAAGATCTTCTTCCGGTATTAGAGAAAACAGCTCAAAGTGGTCACCCATTGTTAATCATTGCTGAAGATATTGATGGTGAAGCATTAGCAACTTTAGTAGTAAACAAAATCAGAGGCACTCTGAAAGTAGCTGCTGTTAAAGCTCCGGGATTTGGTGACAGAAGAAAAGAAATGCTTGAAGATATCGCCATCCTTACCGGTGGAACAGTAATCTCTGAAGAAAGAGGTTATAAACTGGAAAATGCGGATATCGCTTTCTTAGGAAGAGCAGAAAAAGTAACCATCGATAAAGAAAATACCATTATCGTAAATGGTAAAGGTAAAGCTGATGATATCAGTGCCAGAGTAAATCAGATTAAATCTCAAATTGAGTCAACTACTTCTGATTATGACAAAGAAAAGTTACAGGAGCGTTTAGCTAAGTTGTCAGGTGGTGTAGCTGTATTGTATGTTGGAGCTGCATCTGAAGTAGAAATGAAAGAAAAGAAAGACCGCGTTGATGATGCACTTCATGCAACCAGAGCAGCCGTTGAAGAAGGTATTGTTCCCGGTGGAGGAGTTGCCTTTATCAGAGCATTACACGTAATCGATGGCTTGAAATTTGAAAATGCTGATGTGAAAACAGGCGCATACATCGTTAAAAGAGCCATTGAAGAACCATTGAGACAAATTGTCGCCAATGCCGGTGGTGAAGGTTCTGTAGTTCTGCACAAAGTATTGGAAGGTAAAGCGGATTTTGGATACAATGCAAAAACAGGCGTTTTTGAAAATCTAAAAGAAGCAGGAGTTATCGATCCTACTAAAGTGACCAGAATTGCACTTGAAAATGCAGCTTCTATTGCCAGTATGCTATTAACTACTGAATGTGTGATAGTTGAAAACAAAGAAGATGATAAAGAAGGTGCAGGAATGCCTCCAGGTGGAATGGGCGGTATGGGTGGAATGGGAATGGGAATGTAACCCCAACCAGCCTTATATAATTAAAAAAAGCCTTTCACATTTTTGTGAAAGGCTTTTTTTTGTTAAGCTATATTATTAAACATTATAAAACGAATTGATTGAACTATCTACCTAACAAATTTTAGTGCCTCAGATTTTTTTATATTTAACATTTATAACCTTAACTTCGTGTTAATATTTAGATAACATTAACTTAAGAATTTGCTTCGATTTCTGTTCTTAACTATTTTATTAAATTCTGTAAGCATCATCTTTCTTAAAGCAGATGATGTTGTAAACACAAATTTCTTTCCCGGAATACGTGTATCTAAAGAGCTAAATAAAAATTTAGATTTTACTTTTAGATTCAGAAGTTTACAAAGCATTAGTGAACATAAAAAAACTGAAAGTAATTTTGATTACAGGCTGATTTATAATGATTTTTTCGGTTCTGTAAACTATAATTTTACTGAAAATTTAAATTTTACCATAGGTTTAACATATCGCCCTGTACATAAATCTGAAAATTTAATATTTCCCACCAAATCCATCGGTTATTCACATAAATCAGGTAAGCTGGAATTCCAACATAGACTGAAAGCAGACTATTTTTTTACCGGAAAATTGAAAAATGATCTAAACCGTTTTAGATATAGATTTCGTATAAGCTATCCATTTTCACAAAATACCGAAATAAACTCACCGGATTTAATAATAATTCTGGAGCCCATGTACTATTGGAATAGGAAGGCATCCTTTTTTATTGAAAATAGATTTTTCACAGGAGTTTCTTACCGGATAAATCCAAATCACAATATTTTCAGTGGAGTAGAATATCGCAGCCGATTTGATGAAAACTCTATATTTTTCAATAATCGCCTCTTTCTAATCTTCCAATGGCAAATAAATTTCTAGTTACACACTTTCCGGTCTTTAATTATCTTTTGATATATGGCTTTTTATTAAGTAAATACCAGTGATAAAAGTTTACTAATTGTTTTGACTCTTCTTCCCAATTCATTTCTTCCATGAATTTTTTATAACCATTTTGAGCATAGCGCAACCTCAACTCAGGTGAAGAGGTCAATTCACTTAATGCTTCTGAAATTGTAGAAACATCTCTTTTTAAAACAGAAATTCCATTTTCACTTAAATCCATAAAACGTTCAGATTCCGGAAGGCCAACATCAAAAACCGCCATAGAGGATGCAAAATAATTAAATAGCTTTATAGACGGGCCACCTAAAACATTATTTAAATCCGGTGTTTTAAAAATCAACCCTACGTTAGCTTCTGACAGAGCTTGGGGCACTTTTTCATAATTCAACCAACCCGTTTCTGTGATGTTTTTTTCAAGCTTATACTTTTCTATGTACTCATTCAGGTACTCTTTTTCCTCTCCGGATGTTTCACCTATTATTATAAGTTCAACTTCATTGCCCTTGTTTAAAACCTCAATAAAAGCTGCAAGCATTTCTTTTAACCCTCTGTTAAAGGGTATCAATCCTTCATGAGCAAGTACTGTTTTTTCGAAATTTTTCTTTTCCGGAGGAAAGTTAAAGTATTTTTTTTGCGGATAGTTGTAAATAACTTTCACTTTCATATCCGGATTCTGCTTCATCAGGTGCCCTCTTGTCATAGGGTTAGCCGTAATCATATATTGTAACTTTGGCAATAACAGCAATTTAATTAAGCTTTCTTTCCTTTTTGTTCCTAACCAGCTTTCATGCATGTCAAACACCAGCTTAGCATTTTGTAAACGGCTAACCACTTTTTGTCCTAAAAAAGCCGATGAAGGTTCATGGGCATGATACACATCCGCATTTAGCTCCAGTGCTTTTTCAATAAACTTACTTGAAAAACTATCCCGAAAGCCTTTAAATAAAAACAAATCCAGTTTACTTTCAACAAAGGGGACTCCTATTATTTTAACCCCTTGAATCTCAATCATTTCTTCCCCGCCGGGATTTAAAAGTTGCTTTTTACCCATATCCCACATGCCCCCGTCAGGTTCTGCCCGGCAAAGTATATACACATCAAAACCGGCTTCTTTTAAAGAACAAGCTTCCTTATAAAAAATCCGGTCATCTTTTGGTGAATGTTCCAGCGTAAGCATACAAACTTTTGCCATTTTACTGAATTTTCCATTGTTTCTTAATGATATCAGCTCCTTTCTCCCCTATCATAATAGATGGTGCATTTGTATTTCCTCGCGTTACGGAAGGCATAACAGAAGCATCTACTACTCTCAGATTTTCTATACCGTAAACTTTCAACTCCTGATTGGTAACTCCTGTTTCTTCTGTACCCATACGACAACTTCCTACAGGATGGTAAAGAGCTTCTGTGTTGGCCTTAATATACTCTTTTATTTCATCTATATCAGTCAATTCTTTTTCGGGCATAAAATATGCCTGCTTATAGGGTTTTAATGGTTCGGCATTCATAATCTTTTGAGATAAGCTGAATCCCGCAGTTAATTTTTCCAGGTCAGTCTCATCTGCAAAAATATTTGGATTGATAAGGGGTTTTTCATCCGGGTCAGATGATTTCAAAGCTACATTCCCTCTGCTTTTGGGTTTCACAAGTATAGTACCGAGAGAAAATCCGTTACCGGGTGGTCTGGTAAAACCATGATTCACAAAAAATACGGGACCAAAATGATATTGTATATCCGGTGCTGCAAGATTTTTATCCGTTCGCCAATATCCTCCGCCTTCTGCTAAAATACTTGTTAAAGCTCCTTTCCTGTAAAATATATATTTTAGAAAATTTGATAAATTTTCAGCTGTGTCCAATGTTATGTTCTTATTGCACCTGTATATAAGGGGAACAACCGGATGATCCTGTAAATGTTGACCAACAGCCGGCAAATCATGTATACATTCTATTCCCAGATTTTTTAATGTATTTCCCCCTCCAATTCCTGACAGCATTAAGATTTGAGGGCTATTAAAAGCTCCGGCCGATAAAACAATCTCTTTCTCTGCAAAAAACTCCTGTATTCCGTTTTTTAAAGCTACTTTAACCCCAACTGCCTTTTTATTCTCTATCAATATTTTCAACACTTTTGCTCCGGTAAGTATAGTCAGGTTTTCTCTGTTTTTTATCGGTTGTAAATAAGCTTTTGAAGGACTGCTTCTGACTCCATTAAGTTGAGTACATTGAAAAATACCTGAACATTCTTGTTCACATCCGGTATTAAAATTATCTACATTCTTCAACCCATTTGCCTGAGCTGCTTCCAGATATTTATAAGTAAGTTCGTTGGGGTCTGATAAATTACAAACCTGTAAGGGGCCATTTTTCCCTATATTCTCACCATTCAGATCCTTATTGTTTTCAGCTTTTTTAAAAAAAGGCAAGACCTTCTCATAACTCCAATTCGTATTCCCTTCGGCGGCCCATTCATTGTAGTCTTCCTTATGACCACGAATATAAATCATAGCATTAATGCTTCCGGAACCACCAAGTACTTTTCCTCTGGGAACGTATAATTTTCTGTTATTTAAAAAAGGTTGAGCTATGGTCTCATAGTCCCAGTCGAGTGAAGTTTTAAACGTTTTAAAAAAAGCAGCCGGTACTTTCAGTTTCCAGTTGGTGTCTTTTTTTCCCGCCTCTAAAAGTAATACCCTGATATTCTTATTCTCGCTTAATCTGGCTGCAACAACGCATCCCGAAGAGCCTCCACCTATTACTATAAAATCATACTTTTTCTGCACTTTATTCAATTTAAAAGTAAAGTTAAAAATCAGCAGAAATTAACTGTTATAATAATCAGTTAATTGTATAAATTTTAGTTTCTCTAAATGAAAAGGCAAGAAATAATGGTAAAAATCTTCAATTGGAGCTTACAGGAATACTTTTGCTAAATATTTTGATTTCCCGTCAGTAAGAATTATTAAATAAATTCCACTTAACTGAAGGGGTAAGGAAATTTCATCTGCCTGATTAATTCTTCCGCCATAAACAAACCGGCCCTGCAGATTATAAATATTTAACCTAAATTGACCTGAAGACGTTATCCCGTCAGGCAATTCTATTTTTAAGATATGATCTCGAAGACTAAATGGGAGCTCTTTTATATTAGGTTCATTAACCGAGCTGATGAAATCACCTGCATACATAAGACCTCCGGGAGTTTCCTTGATAGCAGAACTCAAAACTTTGAACGAAGGGTATGATTTAGTAAAATCTGCTCTTACATTTATCCAGCCAATATGAAACTTACCATCCCGCTGCAGTCTGACAGCAATAAAATAATCTTTGTTTGAATCAAACAATCCAATATTTTGAACTTCAGAATATAAAACATATCCCCCATTTGACTTTATCCATTGCCCATCCATCAAATCATTTTTCTCAAAAGCTTTTACAACCTGTACAGAATAGTGATAAGCTGAAACCACAAAAGATTTTGAACCGGTAAAAAATCTAAAAACATCTCCGGATGCAGTTTCCTGTAACTCTATTCTGGCATCGACTACTCCGTCATTAAACAAATCAAGCTCAATAGATTTTACAGGCTCTTGCTTACTTAGAGTAATGTTGTAATTATTATATACTACTTGTGCATTTAAGCTTGCAGTACAAGCAAAAATTACTAAAATAGAGATTTGGATGACTCTCAGCATGATAAAGATTTGAAACATATACGTAAATTTAGTTTTGATAGTTACCATCATGGTGAAAGATTTTGAGTTGCTTTTTTTATCTTAGCAAAAAACTATTTATGTATTATTCCTACGAAGAAGCTAAAGTTATTTTAGAAAAAAAATCTAAATATTTAGTAATTGACTATAAAGAGCATGTTTTAAACATCACCTTAAACAGACCGGAGAAAAAGAATGCTATGGATGGGCTTTTTATGAGAGAGCTTGCTATGGCTTTAGCTTTTGCTAAGGGTAATAATGACATACGAGTTGTTTTAATTAAAGCAAACGGAGATATTTTTTCGGCCGGTGCAGATTTGAAAGGCTTTGCCGGTAAACATAACGAGTCAGAAGATAGTCCTGCTTTTGATAAAAATTCTAAAGTTATTTTAGGTGATGAATTTAAATCCATTTATAAGCCCTGCATTGCAAAAGTTCATGCTCCTGTGTATGCCGGGGGCTTTTTGATTTTGGGAGGCTGTACGCATGTCTTAAGCACACTTAAGGCTACATATACATTGCCGGAGGTAAAAAGAGGACTTTGGCCTTTTCAGGTAATGGAAAGTCTCATGGATATAATACCGTCCAGAAAATTACTGGATTGGTGTATGCTGGGTACAACTTTATCAGCTAACAAAGCATTTGAATATGGTATAGTAACACAGGTTACGCAAGATGAAGAAGATTTAGATCAATCTACTGAAAAACTCATAAAAGAAATCATTAGCAACTCTCCTACAGCCATAAGAATGGGTATAAAAGCTTATCATGAACTTCAGGAGTTGAAAAAGAATGAAAGAAATACCTTTTTACATGGAAGGTTGCAGGAATTAATTCAATCTAAAGATGCACAAGAAGGTTTGCAGGCATTTCTTGAAAAGAGAAAACCGAAATGGACCGGAGAATAGAACAATACTACTATTGTTGTAAATCTTTAGATCCGACATCATATTGCGGGAAAAACTCTTTCAATGTAGGGTTTAAAGATACCATTGTGCTTTCAATACCTGTAAACAACGATTTCCACCAGTAGTTAAAAATAAATTTTGTTTGATCTCTTTTAAAATCAATCTTACCGACTTTGAAATTTCCTCGCCTGTCCGGGTTAGAACCTTTAATAAGTAATCTGTTTCCCAATCTTGCTAAAACTCTCTTGAAAAAAATGAAGCCTTCCATATTTTCTGCTGAGATATCAAAAGTAACATCATCATAATAGAGTTCGAAATCACCTTTTGATGCAAAATTATCACCATAAATATTAAAAAAACACTTTTGAACCAAACCATCCGTAATTCTTATACCGCTAAGAGGTTCCAGCATTGGATTAATAACATCAAATTTAAAAGATGCTGCGCTTCCGGACACTGTAAAATCGCCTTCTGAACTGCTAAGGTCATATTTAAATTTAGCCTTGATGAAAATTTCATCAAAAACATCAGATGAAGCGACTATGCCCATTATATTTGTATCGGCAGTATCAGTGAAAACATTCGTCAGGTTATCAATTACAGCATTTAAATTATGAAAATTAATAACTCCCGGTTCGGCCTTGCCTTCAGCCACTTCCTCATATTGTATAAAAGCATCTTTTACAAACAAGCTGTCCAGTTTTATATCAAAAGGAATTGAAGAAACTAACTGTGCCGGCATTTTAGGCCTTCTTGTGTAATCAAAAGGAACATTTTTATCTCTATAGACATTTCCTTTCATACCATGAACAAATAAAGATTCTAAATACAACTCTCCATCTTTCAAAAACTTATTATAATCAAAACCGAACAAAATAATAGAGTCAAAAGTGAAATCCAAATGGTCATCCTGATATTCGAGCCTACCACTATATTCTATTTTGTCATAATATGGATTGAAGCTTAGATTTGTTACCTTAAGCTCTTTTCCTCTGTTAAGAATTTCTATTTTTTTAGAATTGAATAAATAGTCACTTTCTCCTATTTGAAAAAATATATCCTCTCCCGAAAGTGATATCACAGACTCATCATCTAAATAAACGCCCTCTTTACTTACAGAAAAGTCAGCAGAAAAATTGAGATTTGTCACTTCAAAAACTTTTTTCAAGTCTTCAACATCCAAAACCTGAACGTTTAAATTATTTATCTCCAGGTAGCGTAATGGAAAATCTGATTTATCATTTTTCTCTTCAGTTAATTGTTCGTCACTTTCTGAGTCACGATTTTGATAAATCAACAAATCAATTTCATTTACTACCAATTCAGATGGCAAAATTTCATAGCCAAAAACTTTTAAAACAGCAGTTCTACTCAACTGAATCGTAATATTTTTTATAGCAAATTCAGGCAAGAATGTAAATCCCATAGTATTTTCAGAACAATCTTTAATATCCGATCTGATTTGTATATCGTCTATACTAATTTTATTAAAAAATGGGTTTACACTTATCTTTGATATCTCTATCTCAAGTGGGCAATTGTAATTTTCTGACCAAAACTTTTCCAACTCATCATGAATTTCCTTTTTAATCTGAGCGGTAATAAAAAAATAAATAAATGCATAAGCTGCAATTATAGCAAGAATTATAAACCCGGCTATGTATAAGGCGCGTGGAAATTTCATAAATTTAGTTTAAAAAATACCTCTTTCTAACTTGCAAAACTTACCCAAACAAAAATATATCAGGAATCCGACAAAATTGACTAAAAGACTTGATATTTAATCATTGAAAACATTACAACGATTATAAAGTGTCTTTATATACAAAGAGGTCGGAGTAATTTTACTCCGACCTCTTAAAATTCTTATAATTAAATTATGATTCTTAGTCTAAGACTACTATTCTGTGGGTAATCATAGCATCTTCAGTTTGAATCTTTATAAAGTAAACTCCTTCAGCAAAACCATTCAAATTCATTGAATAAGTAGCATTTGACAAGTCAGTAAAGTCCCATCTTTCTTTAGTCTTTACTTGCTCACCTAACAAATTGTATGCTGAGATATATGCATAATCAACTTCACTGCTGATTAATTCTATAAAAATTCTATCTCTTGTAGGGTTCGGGTATAAAGCAAATGCATTTACAAGCATTCCATCATTAATACCTACTGCTACATCATAATCTTCACAAGTCGGGTCTGAGCTTCCAAATATATTAGTAGCTGTTAAACAAACACTGTAGCTTCCTGATTGGAAGTGAGTTTTAACCGGATTCTGATTTGAGTTTTGAGTTCCGTCACTAAATTCCCATAACCATGAAGTCGGGTTATATAAAGAAGAATCCGTGAAACTAACTTGTCCACCACTTACAGTAAATCCGAATCTTGCCTCAGGCTCAGTATTAACGATAACTGTTCTTGTTTTAGTTGCTTCATTTCCGGCAGCATCAGTAACAGTATAAGTTACTACATAGTCACCTCTTGCACTTGTATTAAGAGCTGAATCATCAATATTAATGCTACCATCAAGGTTACCATCACAATTATCTTCAGCTGTTGCACCTTCCTCAGTATAAGCATCACCTAAGTAAACATATGCAGGATTATCACCTAAAAGAGTAATTTCAGGAGCTGTTACATCCGGATTAACAACCACATCTCTGGTCTCAATAACAGGAGGATTAACGCCATCTGTTACTTCATAAGTAATTGTATAGTTACCCGGTGTATTGATATCCACATTAGATGTAATTGTTGGTGTTAAAATACCAAGGCAATTATCATAAGCTATAACACCCGGGTCAACAAAATCAGTACAAGCCTCAACATTTAGAGTTGCACTTCCTACTAAAGTAATCATTGGTGGGTTATTGACCAAAATAACAACTCTTGTAACTGTAGTTGCAGCATTTCCTGCACCGTCACTTACGTCATACTCAACAGTGTAAGTACCTTCTACTCCCGGTACAATATTATTTGTAACAATAATTGAATTAGAAATATCACCATCAACATCATCATTGGCTGTAGCTCCGGGATCTATAAATGGACTACATGCATCAATAGTGATCGTATCCGCTCCAATTAAGGAAATAGTTGGTGGTGTTACATCAGGTGCAGCCAACACATTTACAGTTCTGGTTACTTCACAAGCTTCATTACCTGCGGCATCAGTAACGCTGTAAGTCAAAGTATATGAACCCGCAGTACTTACATCAACAGTTCCATCAACAACTATGCTGGTTGTGATGTTTCCATCTAGATTATCATTAGCCGTAGCACCCGGATCTGTAAAAGGATCTCCAACAACTATACTCATAGGATTCTGGCCGTTTAAAGTAATAACAGGAGGTGTAATGTCTTCTGTAAAGTCAGAATCACTGAATTCAATATTTTGAATATAATGAAAATTAGTAGGGTCAGCATCGGAACCTGTAAAAGGATTCAACTCTGCAAAAACAGTAGGAATAGTGTAAGTACTTCCTGAAACTAAAGTAGTTGTAGAGAATAATGTAAATAAAGCTCCACCATCCCAAACCTGGTCACCCTCTGTAAAGTTAACAACAGGAGTAGCTAAACCGGTAACAACATCATATCCTCTAACATGAAGGTTTGGTAAATCATTTGTACCACCTGTCACGTTAACATCAGAGTCACCCCATCCGTAGAATATTTTAGTACCATCCGGTGATCTGGAAACCTGAGGCCTGTTGTCTTCTGATACATCAGAAGTGATTTGACCTCTGAAAGTTTCAACATCAGCAATCTTAATTGCCTGCCATTTGCAACCTGAAGTTGCATTGCTGAAATATGTGAAATTATAGATTGCTAAATCAGCTCCTTGTCCTGTAGTAATTGCATAATCGTTTCCATCTCCAACAATAAATGTTGCGTGAGGGTTTCCATTAATATCAACAGCTATGCCGGAATCAAAACCGGTTGTTGGAGTTAACGCCGGATCACCGCCTAACTTATCAAGTATGTTCGGGAAGTTTTCAAGATGCAATTCAATTGGTCCTGACCAGGTATTTCCACCATCCTGAGTTCTGTAAAAAATAGGGTTTAAAACGCCTCTTCCATTTGTTGAAATATCACCTGTCATAACTACCCAACCATATTGCCCTGATGGGTCAAAAGCCATGTTTACAGCAGTTACCTGAGAGTTCCCCTGACTTTGGTAAAAGTTCGGGAAAATAATATCATTTACAACCCAGTTGATATCATTAGAAGTAGGATTCCAAAATCCCTGATAAATAATAATACCATCAGTGTTCATTCCATCCTGACTAGCACGGTCTACTGCCCAAAAAACACCTTGTGATCCATTTGACATACCGGAAGCAATTAGTACTTCATTATTATTGTATCCATAAAATGTTTCAGAAAAAGTCGTTGGGTCATTATCCAGACGTGCAGTACCTGCAACAGTTCCATCCCATGTACCACCGGCTCCAAACGGTAACCAGGCTCCCTTATAACCTAAGTATGCATTATTGGGGTCTACATTTCCCTGTGGATTATGAATGGCAACATTTGGGTATCTGCATGCAAGGTCATTATTATTACCACTTGGGTTAAGAACTCCTACATCTGATGTCCAGTTGTCACCACCATCGGTAGAAACATCATAGCGATACTGTCCTACATTATCATTCGGAAACTCATCCGGATTTGAACGGTGAATAAATACAACAGAGTTAATATCGTTATTTGCTGCCAGAGATCTAACTTCATTATTGATAATGGTAAAAAGGTTTCCGGCAGAACCTATTTGGACTGAAGAAACATTTCTTTCGCCACCACCTGCAATAACTCTGTTTTGCTTTTTGTACAAATGTGTTTCTTCAAAAGGAACACTTTGTTGACCGGGTGCCAAAGTTTCTAAATAATAAAATGGACTTTGCATTCTAACCTGCTCCTGACCATTTGTGTTTCCAGCAAAAATACTTGTGCCAAAAAAGGCGAAAACAAGTGTTAATGCTACAGATAAATTTTTGTTCATAATAATTGGTTTAATTTTTCATTGATTCTAATATATTCACGCTAAAGTAACAAAATTAAAAATTTCATAACAATAAGCAAATAATATCAAAGATAGATTAAATTTTTGATAGCTTAAGAGTTTTTTAACTCTTTAAATTAGAATTAATGTATAGATTGTTTACAGCTGATTTTTTTCAACTGTTAGTTCTGTAGCCATGAAGTATGCAAAATGTAGCAAAAAAAAACTTATCAATTTCAGCTATTTCCAGGATTTGCTTACCCTAATCCTTTCTAAAAACTCTTCTAAACGGAGAAGACCTGAAGGAGCACCGTAGCCGTAATTTAAAATACGCTTTTCTTCTTTCTCTGTAAAAAAAGTTATTGCGCTTGCTGGTAAATCGGCAGGTATTTCCCTGTCCTTAGGGTACCTTTTAGCCATTTCTTCAAATTCAGAATTCTTAATTAATTCTTTTAAAAGTTCAAGTTCTTCAAAAGTTAATGATGCTGTAAATTCACCTGTTTTATCAAGGTTTCTTTTAGCATGATAAAATATATCGCCGTTTGAATCTACTAATAAGCTAAAAACCGGACAATCTCCAAAGCAAGGTGTTTTTTCATATTTAATCAAATATTCGACTTCCTCCAAATTATTATCTACTGTTGCTTTTTCAGCACCCTTACAAGAAATAAAAATAAACATTAATAATATCAGAAAATTGCTAAAATGTTTTTGGTTAAGTATCATGATTAAACTTTTAAAATAATGCTGCTAAAACCGTGCCTTTTTATGCTTTTCTGAAGATTTTTATTTTTTCTTATTGTCCTTAAGTTGCTTTTGTTGCTTGGCTATATCTTCCAATTTTTTCTGGAAGGCTGATTTTTTAACAGGTTTGCGTTTGTTATCCTGTATTTGTTTGTGAATTTTATCTTCATTAATAAAGAAGTGCTTTATTACCATTTGCTGTCCAAACGAAATCAAGTTGGTAAGGAAATAGTAAAATGTTAATGCAGCGGGGAAACTATTAAAAATGAATAGTAAAAACACAGGGAATATATAAGGCATATACTTCATGGGTCCCTGTGCAGATCCGGTCATTTGTGCATTTGTTACAGCAAACAAAATGGATGAAGCGGTCATTAAAAGTGTAAATAAACTAACATGACTACCATAAAATGGAATGGTAAAGGGTAAAGTCATTATTGAATCATAGGTAGACAAATCATCCGCCCATAAAAACCCTTCCTGCCTTAGCTCAATTGAGGCCGGAAAGAAATAATACATGGCAATCAAAATAGGCATTTGCAGCAACATTGGCAAACATCCGCCCAGAGGATTAACTCCTGCTTTTTGGAAAAGTTTTAATTGCTCTGCCCCGAATTTTTGCTGGTCGTCTTTGAACTTCTCTCTTAACTCATCCAATTCCGGTTTTAAAACTTTCATTTTTGCCATCGACAAATATGATTTGTAAGTAAGTGGGAATAAGACCAACTTAATAATCAAAGTCAATAGAAAAATTATCATTCCGTAATTAGAAAAGTAATTATTCAGCCAGTTAAAAATAGGTATAATAGATACCCTATTGATAAACTTTACCCAAACAAAGAAACCTTTTCCAATATCTACCAGATTTTCTAAACCTAAATCATAAGAACGCAGTGTTTGATAGTGATTAGGTCCAAAATAAAACTGCATATTGTATGCAACATCAGGGGTCTGATCAAAATTTAGTATCAAGCTTCCACTCATAGACCTCAGGTAATCCCCTTCCATTTGCTCAGAACTAGTGTTTCCCCTGTAAAAGCCGTCTTTAAAAATTAAGGTACTGTTAAAAAACTGTTGCTTAAAGGAAAGCCATTCAACACTGGATGAAAAAGCAGCTTCTGAACGTCTTCCGGTTCCCAGATATTCTACATCTTCATTTGTAAACCGATAAAAAACAGTTGTGTAACGACTTTCTGTCTCTATATGCTTTTCAAGCCGCTTAATCTTCCTGTCCCACTGCATGGATAGGTATGCATTATTGCGAGGAATAATCTCATCAAAACCGGAAAGCAAAATATCATAACCTATCTTATAATCATTTCCACTGATAGTGAATTTCTTTTCAAGATACCTGCCTTCGCCGGCTGAAAGTATCATGGAAAAAACTTTTGTGTCATTTCCGGTAACTTTAAACCCACTACTACTTGGCTCAAAATAAAGATTTGAGGTATTTATATCACGATTATTCGGGAGAAAGAACTGAAAGTCAATTTTGTTTTCATCTGTACCTTCAAATAATACTAATGGATTTCCTAAGTAATCCTTATATTTTTTGAGTTCAACTTTGTGAATTTGAGCCCCTTTGGTTGATAATTCAATTTTTAATAAATCACTTTCCAGCGTAATAATTTCTTCTTCACCCTCTACTGCTCTGTAAAAAGGACCGTAACTTCTTATTAAATCTTCAAGAATGACATCATCAACTGATATCTCTGAAGTATCTTCAATTAATCTTTGAGAACCCTCTGTAATTCTACCACCATTTCCCGTTAATGGTTGTTCATCGTCTGATAACAAAGTATCAGTAGGCATACTTTCCTGAATTCGCTCAGCTTGGGTGTCACGCGCTCTTTCAGCTTGCTTTTGATTATAATTAAAGTAAAAAATAAGCAATAAGCCAATTAGTAAGACCGCAATCAGTGTATTTTTATCCATCTGTTTAAAGCATCAATTTTTTGGACTGCAAATCTACTAATAAGAAATAGAATTTTTGCTTTTAGAGGCAGTATATTGATTTTTTGATTGCTTTTTTATTAAAGATGCTTTAACTAATTCAATAAATAAAGGGTGTGGTTGGTAAACGGTACTTTTTAATTCAGGATGAAATTGCACTCCTATAAAAAAAGGATGATTTTTAAGCTCAACAATTTCTATCAGATTAGTTGTAGGATTCATCCCGGAAAATATCAATCCGGCTTTTTCAAAATCTTTCAGAAATTTATTATTAAATTCATAACGATGGCGATGACGTTCTGTAATTTTGGTTTTGCCGTATATTTTGTTAGCTAAGGAGCCTTTTTTTATATCGCAATCATAAGCCCCCAACCTCATTGTTCCCCCTTTTTGAGTTATCTTTTTTTGTTCTTCCATCAAATCTATTACAAGCTTAGTTGATTTCTCATCCATTTCTGCTGAATTGGCATCTCCCCATTTTAAGATATTTCTGGCATATTCAATAACCGCACATTGCATACCAAGACAGATACCTAAGAAAGGCAAGTTACTTTCACGTGCATATTGTATAGCCACAATTTTACCTTCTATTCCCCTGTTTCCAAAACCCGGTGCTACCAAAAGTCCGTCAAGAGTTGCTAACTTCTTTTCAACATTGTCTTTTGTTAAATATTCGGAATGAATAGTGATTATGTTTACTTTCGTACGAGTATATGATGATGCATGATAAAATGATTCATGTATGGACTTGTATGCATCCTGCAATTCTGCATATTTGCCGATAAGTCCTATATTTACTTCATTTTCCGGATTTTCTAAGCCCTCAATAAATTCTATCCACTTTGATATTTCCGGTTTTTGCTTGGTAGATAGCTTCAGTTTGGATAATACAGTTTTATCCAGATTTTCTTTCATAATCTCAAGCGGCACTTTATATATAGAATCTACATCTAAGGCCTGAGCTACTGAATTGAGCTGTACATTACAAAAAAGGGCTAATTTTCGCTTTAAGTCTTCACTAAGTTTATGTTCTGTTCTGCATACTAAAATATCCGGTTGTACACCATTCTTAAGCATTTCTTTTACTGAGTGCTGTGTCGGCTTAGTTTTTAATTCTTTAGCAGCCTTAAGATACGGTATAAGAGTCAAATGTATCACAATACAATTATAAGGACCCAATTCATACTTTAGCTGACGCACGGCCTCGATATAGGGTAATGACTCAATATCTCCAACTGTCCCTCCAAGTTCGGTAATTACAATATCATAATCACCTGATTTACCCAGGAGCAGCATTCTTTCTTTAATCTCATCCGTAATGTGTGGTACAACCTGAACGGTCTTACCTAAATATTCCCCTCTTCTTTCTTTTTCGATTACTGTCTGATATACTCTTCCGGTAGTTACATTATTGGCCTGAGAAGTTGGGACATCAAGAAATCTTTCATAATGTCCCAGGTCTAAATCTGTTTCAGCGCCATCATCTGTGACATAGCATTCCCCGTGTTCATAGGGGTTTAAGGTTCCGGGGTCGATGTTAATATAAGGATCGAACTTTTGAATAGTGACACGAAAACCTCTGGCTTGTAGTAGCTTAGCCAATGATGCTGCATATATACCCTTTCCGAGAGATGAAGTTACTCCGCCGGTCACAATAATATATTTGGATGTTTTGTGCCCTTTCATTTTGTTTTTTTTCAAAACTAAAAAAAAACTTTCACTCAAGCTTAAATATCTTACTTCATAATACGGAAATAAAAAAGATTTATCAAATTTGAAAAAAGATTTAACAATAAATTCAACTTTTACAAAATCTCTTCTATTTTTGCTAATTAAAACAATAAACATGAAAAAATTAAACGTATTATTATTGGTTTTTGTAACCATCGCTTTCTGGGGATGTCGTACATCTCCAAACGCATGCTTTACAGCAACTGAAACTACCGTAAATCCCGGAGAAAGTATCACTTTTACAAGTTGTTCTGATGATGCCGAAAGCTATCGTTGGGATATGGGAGACGGAACAGAAGCTACCGGCTCTACCGTAGAACATTCTTACAGTGCTCCCGGCACTTACCTGGTTGAACTGGCTGCTATACATAAAAATGAAAGAATGCTTGACAGAACATCTAAACTGATTACTGTAAACGATACAACTGAAGGGCCTCTTTACATTACTAATATCAGAGTTTTAGATTTCCCGGAAACTAAACCGGATGGTTCTGATTGGGATACTCCTCCTGCTCCGGGCGTACCTTGTCCTGATGGTTGCCCTTGGCCGGATGTTTTTGTTCGTATGACTATATCTCAAACAGGATGGACTTTTAATACGTCAACATTTGATGATGTAAATCCGGGTGTTGATTTACCAATCAGCTGGGATTTAAGCCACCTTACAATTCTTTTAGATAACAGAAACTGGAATGTCCAAATGAGAGATAATGAAGCTCTTGGCAGTGAACTAATGAACGAATGGGTATTTAATCCATACGAGCTAAAAGGAAATGGTTTAATCAGATTAGAAGAAGGAGATTTTATAGTAGAAATTGAGTACGAGGAAAGAAAATAATAAAAATAATTTTTTAAGTAAAAAGCTGTCTTCAATAAAACGAAGGCAGCTTTTTTTTTGCATGTTTGGAAAGTTTAAATTTTATTCAGTATATTTATAAGCAATTAACTAACAACCTTATATGTAAACTATGATTGGGAATATAAATAAGCTGAAACCGGGTATAAGAAATATATTGATTGGACTTAGCCTCATACTTGCATTTGGAGTTGCCGCAAATATTGAAATGCAAAACTTTCTGATGACAGCAGGTTTGTTCTTCTTAGTGTTTTTAGGATACTGGTTAATAATAATTGCAATAACTTCGATATTTCTAAATAAGGATTAATCACCTTTTTTTGACCTTTACACTTAAAGATTTGTTTTTTTTAAATAAAAAACTTTAAGTTCGTTTAAATTAATACCTTTTTATTTTTACTGCTACAAATGAATAAAAGTATACTATCAAATTTACTTAGAAAAACCGGCTTGCTCCATCTTGCCGATAAAACGAAGTTTTTCCTTGAAAAAGTGAAAAACAAAAAGATTAATAATCAATTTAAAGAAGAACATCCGCATATAAAACTACCTCCCGATTACTTAATTTACGAATCCTTTCAAATGAACTACCGGAAATATTATACCGGTGGAAAAGCTACCGCCAATTGGTTGACAGAGATAATTAGAAAACATACTGATCTGGAAGAAAAAACTATATTAGATTGGGGTTGCGGACCCGGAAGAATTATCAGGCATCTGCCTCAACTGACCAAAAATTGTAAACTTTACGGTACTGATTATAATCAAAAAACTATTGATTGGTGTAAAAGAAATTTGGGAGGTATTCATTTTAACTTAAACAGCTTAGAAGCTAAACTACCCTATTCAGATGAACAGTTTGATATAGTTTACGGTATCTCGATTTTTACTCATCTCTCTGAAAAAATGCATAATGAGTGGTTTGATGAGTTATACAGGACGACTAAAAAAGGAGGTATTATGTTATTTACGCTGCAGGGAGATAACTTTAAAGGAAAGCTTAGCGGGGCAGAATTAGAACAATATGAGAATAATAAATTAGTGATTAGAGGTGGAGTAAAAGAAGGGCATCGAATTTTTTCTGCTTTTCACCCAAAAGAATACGTAAAAAATTTATTTAAAAAAGCAGAAATTCTGGAACATATAGAACCTAAACCTATAAACAGACTGGACACGCCTCAGGATATATGGATAATTCGAAAAACTGCTTAATCTCTAACACCTGTTCTTTCACGACCACCACCGGCAGGTTGCTTTTCTTTTTGTTCTGTCTCTTCTTTTAGCAAAACAATTGGATTCAATAAATCAGCTTTAGATAATGGCCTGTACTCAGTTCTCCAGTTAAAACCACTTAAATGATACTCTGATGGATGACTATTTCCAATCGGGTAAAATCCGGCTTCAGGGGATTGCCTGAAATGAATTCTTTCTATATTATTATCCAGAAAAAACAATGACATACCGGCTGCTACAACACGATTGACACCTATATATCTGTCATTATCATCTTTTCCGAAATAAACAGACTCAGCATTTCCGGTTACTTCCATATTTTTCAGACTTCCCTCCGCGAAATAACCGTGTATATGCCTGCCCTTTATCTGATTATAAACTTCATCTCCTTCATACTCAATTAAGAAGGCATTCCGAATTAATTCAACTTCATCTAACTGATTATTCTTCATCATTATCAAAATCGTATCCCCACTTAGCTGAGTATTTTCCTGCCAAACTACCGGATTATACATCATTCTGATGATACTATCTTCATAAGAAAAGCTCAGAGAATCAGCAAAACCCTGCAAGTCTTCTTTAAAAAAACGAGATTGACGATGTGCAATCAAATATCTGTTTTCCGAGGTATCAATGCCTGAGAATAAAGTGTCCGCCGTTAAGAATAATGTGTCATTATCCATTACGGACTTCATCATCGGTTTACGGGTTGCCATTAGCTGTTCGGTTTCACGATTGTAGATACCGTAATGACCACTAATTATTATTTTTTCAATAGTATCTGTCCATACAAAATAGCGCTCAGAAATTCCCTCTCCTGAATCAGCATTGTAATGAAGACTATCACTCTCTAAAATCTGGTGACCGGAAACTACACGGGTATTTCGCCCAAAAACCCCTTCATCAGTTTTTGTGTTAAAAAATCCATTATCACAGTAAATCACTTGCTGATCTGTTACTATACGGGTGTTTCTATAAAAAACCAATTGAGATTGACGTGTATTATATTTTAAGGTATCTGCAAAAATTGTGTAGCCTTCATCTATTAGGATTACATTTTTATAAAACGTAGCCTGTTCATTAGCCATGTTTATAAAACCGCTTTCGCTTTTCAGGTTTAGGGTATTTTCAGTAAATTCTCCTCCCGAAAAATAATAAGCAACCTCTCTGTCTAAGTAATAATCTAAGATATGTGTTTTTAAAACTTTATTGCCTTCAACAATTCTGACATTTCTTCTGGCTTCTACTTTTCTTCTGTCTCCAAAATAGAAAACAGTATCTGCAAACAACTCGGTAGTATCATTATGCACGACTCTTACATTTCCAATAGCATCTACCCTATTAACATCTATGTAAAAAAAGGCTTTGTCGCAATACAAAATTGCATCATCCTGTTTAAGACCCACATTACCTTCAAGCAGTCTGGTTTTTTGCCCTCCACGCTCAGTCATCGTCAAGCGATCCGCATGAAGAATTTCCAATTGCTTAACTGCAAAAACCTCATTTAGCTGAAATAAAAACAGAATAAAAAAAAAGTGCTTTAAATAACGCATTTATATTACTGTAAAAGTATTCATTAGTTTATTATTTACGTTGTTTTGTTTAATAGATTGTCCAATAATTAAAATAACTTATTAGTTATCAACAGAAACACAAACAAATAAAAAAATATCTAAATAAATAAGCATTTAAATTGAACCATTTCCTTACAAATTTATTTAAAATTGCAGTCAAATCTTTATTTTCATAAAAAAACCTGTTATGTACAAATACCTTTTATTCTTTATCATCTTTTTTTACGCTTCAGAAATTTATGCTCAAATGATTACCATAAGTGGTAATGTAACGGAACAAGCAACAGGCGAAGACTTACCGGGTGCGAATATCCGTATTATAGATGAAAATAAGGGCACTTCTTCGAATATGTATGGATTTTATTCAATTCGGGTACCCGCAGGGGACGTTAATATATCCGCCAGTTTCATAGGATTTGAAACTATGGAAGTTAGTTTTAGTGCAACAAACGACACAACCATTAACTTTAGATTAATTGAAGAGGGTGAGCAATTAGATGAAGTGGTTGTAAGAACCGACAGGGCGCAAGAGCGGGTTGAGTCTACTCAAATGAGTTCTGTCAGTTTACCCATCCAACAGATTAGGGAGGTCCCGGCTATTTTCGGAGAGGTTGATATTTTAAAAGTTGCTCAGCTTACACCCGGTGTACAGTCCGGCTCTGAAGGGAGCACGGGATTTTTTGTTCGGGGAGGTGGTTCAGATCAAAATTTAATCTTACTTGATGAAGCTACCGTATACAATGCTTCACACCTTTTTGGCTTTTTTAGTGTCTTCAATCCCGAAACAGTAAGAGGTCTTGAATTATACAAAGGAGGTTACCCGGCTAAATACGGAGGCAGATTATCCTCTGTAATGGATATTCAACTGAAAGAAGGAAACAACCAAAAATACGGGGCTTCAGGAGGCTTAGGAATTATATCCTCCAGGCTTATGCTGGAAGGACCCATAGTTAAAGATAAATCTTCATTTTTGATTGCCGGCAGAAGGACTTATTTTGACATTTTCACCAGGGCAATTAATCAGGCGAATACAGATAACGAAAGTTTCACTCCAATTCCGGACTACTATTTTTATGATTTGAATTTTAAAGCTAATTACAGGATTAATGACAATAACCGGGTATTTCTCAGTGCTTATTACGGAAAAGATGTTTTTTCATTTGGTTCCGGTATATTTAATATTGACTTTGATTGGGGAAATTTTACTACTACCGCCCGCTGGAATCGTGTATTCAACAGCAGACTATTTTCCAATACAACTTTTACCTTCAGCAACTATAACTACAAAATTGAAAACTCTATAGATCAATTTGAATTTTCATTAGGCAGCCGAATACAGGATTTTAATTTTAAAACGGATTTTGATTACTATATTTCTCCAAATCATAAACTGAACTTTGGTGCTTTTTACACTTATCATCAATTCATACCGGGAAGGTTCAGCGGCAGTAGTGAAGATGATGTAGTTGATTTCGATAATGAAGAAAATATTGATGCTCACCAGTTCGGTCTTTATGTCAGTGATGAGTTTGAGCCTTTTGAAGATTTGAAAGTCAATGTAGGTCTTAGATTATCAGCTTTTTATAACGAAAAATTTTACTGGAATTTAGAACCCAGAGTTTCTGCCAGATATTTATTAACCGAAACCCTTTCACTAAAAGCAAGTTACACCGAAATGGCACAATACATTCACTTAGTAGCCAGTTCCGGTGCCAGCTTACCTACAGATATTTGGTATCCTTCAACTTCAGTGATTCCACCTCAAAAAGCCAGACAAGCTGCTGTGGGAGTTACGAAAAACTTAGGTTGGCAATCTTTAAGTTTAAGCGGTGAAGTTTATTATAAATGGTTGCTGAACCAAGTAGATTTCAGAGATGGAGCTCAATTATTTTTAAACCCAAGACTGGAGGATGAATTTATCTTTGGAGATGGTTACAGCTATGGCTTTGAATTATTTCTTGAAAAACAAAGAGGCAATACAACCGGCTGGATTGGTTATACCTGGTCTATATCAGAACGAACGTTTGAAGGTGTAAATAATGGGAATCCATTTTTCCCGACATACGACAGAAGACATGATATTTCAGTTGTTCTTTCACACAAAATTAATCGTCGCTGGTCTGTATCCGGAACATGGGTTTATGGTAGCGGCAGCCGGACGACTTTGCCGGTGGGTAGGTATTTAGTCTTTGACGTAGATGGAACCACTCCTTCAATTGTACCTGAATATACTGAAAGAAATAGTTTTCAATTGCCGGCCTATCACAGAATGGACTTAGGAGTAACCTATAACTTTTTCCCGAGATGGGGAGAAGGTGATTTAAACTTTGGCATTTACAATGTGTATAACAGACGAAATCCTTTCTTCATCTTTTATGATGAAAATACGAACAATGATGGCGATATCACAGGCTATCAGGCAAAATTAGTGAGCCTTTTTCCAATAATTCCTTCAATCACCTTTAACTTCAAAATTTAATTAAATGAGATTATATACCATAGTTCTTTCTGCACTTACACTTTTAATAGTTTCTTGTGAAAACATGCAGCAAGATATCGAATTAGAACTGCCGGAATATGAAAATAAGTTAGTAGTGGAGTCATATCTGGAGCGAGGAAAACCATTTCGGGTTACCTTAACTGAAAGCCAGGCCTATTTTGATCAACCCGGAAATCCTGTAATTCAGGATGCACTAGTGATTATTACTTATGGAGAAAATACTGACACCTTAGAGTTTAACCCTTCTTTTTTAGATTTAAACACTTTAAAGGTCTATAATTTTGTTTCTGAAAATACTGTACCTGAAGACTTTGACGGTCCATATACCTTATATGTAAAAGACAATAGCGGAAGAGAAGCCGTAGCGGAAACATCTTTTATTGAAGAATTAAATCTGGATACTATCAGACTACAATACAATAGCGAAAATGAGGTATTGCTCCTAATTTCATTCACAGACCCACCGGTTGTAGCAAACTACTACCGATTAATTGTAAATAAAGACTCTTTAACGGCTGCACCGGATGTTTCCTTTCAACTTAGTGATGGTTCGCTTGATGGCGAGCAAATCACTTTAGGCACAGGCTATGATTATGAAATTGGTGATACGGTTTTTGTTACCCTTTTTCATTTGAGTGAAAAGTATTTCCGATTTTTGGCAACATCTTCTTCAGCTCAATCGGCTCAAGGGAATCCCTTCGGACAGCCCGGTGCAGTTGAGACAAATATCGAAGGTGGCTTAGGGATTTTTGTTGCTTTAACTTACGACAGAAGAAAACTAATCATCCCTGCAAAATAGCTAAGGCAAACAGCTTTTTAAATTTTAAAAATAAACTATGAAAGCTTTTGTAACGGGAGGAACAGGATTTATTGGAATTAACCTCATACACCTTCTTGCCGAAAAAGGATGGGAAATTACCGTCTTGCATAGAAAAACCAGCAATCTGAATCCGGTAAAACTTCCGGGCATCCAATTTCAAGAGGGAGATGTTACAAATTTTGCGAGTATAATTAAGGCTATACCGGAAGGAACGGATGTGATTTTTAATTTAGCTGCCAGCACGAATACATGGTCAAAAAATAATAAACAACAGACTGAAATAAATAATTTAGGTACCCAAAACATGGTAAACGCCGCTTTGCAAAAAAAAGTAAAGCGATTTATACACACCTCTTCCATAGTAGCATACGGAATACATGACGCTGAAATTAACGAGAACACCCCTTCGAATGCAGAAAAATTAGATTTCAATTATTCTATTACTAAGTTTCAAAGCGAACAGATTGTAAAAAATGCCGTGAAAAAAGGCCTGGATGCCGTGATTTTGAATCCCGCTAATGTGATTGGTCCCTATGACTACCAAAACTGGGTCAGGATGTTTTTAATCATCAATGAAAAAGGAACACCGGGTGTCCCCTCCGGAAAAGCTTCCTTTTGCTATGTTAAAGATGTGGCTAATGCTCATATTTCAGCTTTCAAATCCGGGAAAATTGGTGAAAACTATCTTTTAGGCGGACCGGCACACTCATATATAGAGGTTATTAATAAAATTGAGACTTTATTAAATAAAAAAGTTTCTCAAAAAGTTACCCCTGACTTTCTCTTAAAAGTTTTTGCCGGAATAAACAATTCAATTTCAGCAATTACTTCTAAAAAACCCACACTTACCCCGGAAGAAGTTATACTCTTAACTGCCCGCATGACTTGTAAGTCACAAAAGGCAGTTGCCGACCTTAATTATAAAATATCCGATCTTGATTTTATGCTTCAAAGCACTTTTGAATGGCTTAAATCTGAAAAGAAAATCTAAACGATAATTCTTTTAATAAATAACTCCTCGTAAATACTTTTTACTAAAATCAGGATTCTTACTTGGTTCACCATATTTATTTTACTGATAAGCAATGATTATTAAAATATTTTTAAGTATATTTAACTTAACTTTATAAGGTCACTGAGCTTGTTTTTTTAATTAATGCTTTTTGCTTTGTGCTATGCAATTGCATCTACGGTATAAAATCCGATAAAAGTATTTATCGCAAAAAATTAAAAAAATCAATTTCAAAGTACTTTGTAAGATTCAATTTTTATTAAAAACCAAAAACTACTAAAAACAATTATTATGAAAAAATCAATTTACTTATTTCTAAGCCTTTTGTTTAGCTATAATGCTTTTGCACAAATTAGCATTTCAAAAGAAAATTTCCCTAAAATTGGAGACACCATAACATTAGCTAATGACACTACACAAATTAGTATTGGCAGTGCCGGAGCGAATCAAATTTGGGACTTTTCCATGCTGGAAAATCACGGTGAATATTCAAGTTATTTTATCGACCCTGCAAACACTCCATTTGCGAATTCTTTTCCAAACAGCAATATAGCCGTTATTTCAAGCGAAGACAGTGAAGAATTTTATGTATTCATAGATATTAGTGAGGATGGTATTTATTTACTGGGTTTTGCTGATAACAGTGAAACACCACCTTTTGTAGTAGAATTTGAAACACCAAGACAAATCTATGAGTTTCCTTTTACCTATGAAGATAATTTTTCACAATCTTACTCTGAGCTAATATTTCAGGACACAACCTCTCTTATAGGAGCAGATTCAGTAAGATTTTATCAAAAAACAGAAAGAGTAGTGTATATTGATGGATACGGGACTGTCTATCTGCCAAATGACACTTTAGAAGCATTGAGAGTCCGTGAAGTTGAATATAATGTAGATTCTACACAAGTTCTTTTTGGTGGTTCATGGACTAATTTAGAAGTATTAAGGGATACTTTTATTAGTTATCAATGGTATAGTGATCTTACAATTTCCGGTTGGGCATTGGTTACTATCAATCTAGATAATTATAATGATGTAAGCGGGACTGCTGAATGGTATGAAAACATACCTAATCAAATCAGTTCTGTACCAAACCGTATAAAAAATGATAACTTGATTTCAATTTATCCGAATCCGGCCAGTGAATATATTTCTGTAAAATTCGAGAAAAATACAGACAGTAACTACCGGTTAAATCTATACGATTTGAAAGGTCAATTGATAAAAACTCAAAACATTAATCAGCAAAACAATAGAATTGAGCTTAATGGAATTTCAAAGGGTATGTACATTTATTCTATACAGAAAAACGGAAATATCCCTCAGCATTTTGGGAAACTGAATATACAGTAAGGTCTTAATAACAAATGGGTTGTACGTTTTTTCTTAGCTAAATTGGTGACTTTTTAAAAATATGCGCTTTTTTAAAATTTATTTAAGTCGCAAAATGATGTTAAATTTACATTTAGAGTAAAAGAAAATTTTCCTCTTTTTTAATTAACATCAGGAAAGAAATAGATGCATCGCATATATATTATCATCTTTCTACTAACAGGTTTCCTGCTTTTCTCTTTAAGTCGTTGTGATACCGGCAAAAAAACAAAGAAAAAAACAGATCTAGTAGAAGATATTGAATGGCGCAACCTCCATGAAGGAGTAGAATATGTCGGGATGGCTACTTGCCGTTCTTGTCATGAAGATGTTTATGATGACTATATTCAAACCGGCATGGGCCGATCATTAGGATTAGCTACCCCGGATAGGAGTGATGCGCATTTTGGAGAGCATGTACTTATTAGAGATGAACATTCTAACTTAAATTATTTCCCCTTTTGGGTTGAAGACTCCCTTTATATCCATGAGTTCAGAATTTTAGATGGAGATACTGTACATTCACGGAAAGAATACATACCCTATATCATTGGATCTGGAAATCACACTAATTCACACCTCTTGGAAATCAATGGGTACATCTATCAGGCTCCTATAACTTTTTATACTCAAAAAGAAGAATGGGATTTAGCTCCCGGTTTTGATGATGGGTTTAATACCCGTTTTGAGAGACTTATAGGACTGGAATGCATGAACTGCCATAATGCAAGACCTGATTTTGACTTCCTTTCTGAAAACAAATATCATTCTATTGCAAAGGGAATTGACTGTGAAAGATGTCATGGCCCGGGAGAACTTCATGTACGCGAAAAACTTGCCGGCATTGTAGTAGATACATCTGTTAAAGCCGACAATTCAATTGTAAATCCGGCAAGGCTAAATGTTGAACAACAGCTTAGCTTATGCCAAAGCTGTCACTTACAGGGTGTTGCTGTGCTGGAAGAAGGTAAAGAATTTACAGATTTCAAACCGGGCATGTATTTAAGCGATGTTCTAAATATATTTCTTCCAAGGTTTGAAGGGGCTGATGATAAATTCATTATGGCTTCTCAGGCTGAGCGTTTGAGAATGAGTGATTGCTTTACTGTATCTAATTCTACTACTGAGCTTGTTGATATGAGTTGCATAACTTGCCATAATCCCCACATAAGTGTAAAAAACACAGCTATTCAAACCTTCAACGCTGCCTGTATTGACTGTCATACTCAACAAAATCTGGCGCTTTGTTCAGAAACTGAAGAAAGGCTTATAGCCGCTGATAATGATTGCTCTTCCTGTCATATGCCAAAATCAGGTAGTATAGATATTCCGCATGTTTCCATAACAGACCATTATATTCGTAAACATGCAAAAGGATATACTGAGGGAAATATCACTTATGAAGAAATTGAGACGATTAAAAAATTCATTGGTCTGGAAAGTATGATTCAGCAGAACCCAACTGCGGTAATGACAGCCAGAGGCTATTTAACTTTTTATGAACGATTCAGTCCCAGAAGTTATATGCTTGACAGCGCGGCAAACTATCTGTTTAGTCAAAATGTAAACCTTGAAAAAGAAGGCTTTGCAGCTGCGATTCATTATTATTTTTTAAAAGAAGACTTTTCATCCATCATAGACCTCAGCAGGAAAAGAAATATAAATACAATTAAAGATAGCTGGACGCTGTATAGAATTGGTGAAGCTTATTACTCAAGGGGACAATTCAATCAATCAGAAAAGTATTTTAAAGCATGTGTGCAGATAAAGCCACTGCATCTTGAATTTCAAAACAAACTGGCTGTAAACTATTTACAAACGGGCAATTTTGATGAAGCCAAAACAGTATTTAAATTCATTATTGATAAAAATCCATACAACAAAGCAGCTCTTTCAAATTTAGGATTTATCTATTTTCAAGAGTTCCGTTTTGAAGAATCTGAAGATTTATTAACCAAGGCCGTCCGCTTAGACCCTGATTATGAAAATGCCGTATTTAATTTAAGTGCACTTTATTTAGAAACTGCCAATGTTCCAAAAGCTATTAGACTATTAGAAAATTTTACCAGGCAGCACCCTGACAATCTTCAGGCCAGAGATTTTCTTCAACAAATAAGAAGAGGCGGGTGAGGGAGAAAGTAGGCAGGAGGCAGTGGCAGTGGCAGTAGGCAGGATAGGAAGTCCCAAGAAAACCAAGTCCCAAGAGCCCAAATTCCAAGAAAGAAAAATGTCAAAATTATGATGGAAAATGGAAAATCCATCGGGAGCACCCTGAAATCAGTTGTCACTCTGAGTGGCAGCGAAGAGTCTCCGTATTAATCTGTAGACAGCTTTCGCCCCAAGAGACCAAATTCCAAGAATTCAAAAATTCAAAGGTAGCAATATTATTAGCACGCTCATAAAAGGGAAAACCTAAAAAACTTCCGTCATTATGAGCGCGACTACCATAAATATTGGATTTTGTACTTGCTCCTAAGTCGCGTGTAATAATCTCCTGAATAGAAAGAGCTGGAAATGGAAAAATTATGATGGAAAATAGCAAATGGCAAATGTATTGGGAGCTCCCTGAAATCAGTTGTCACTCTGAGTGGCAGCGAAGAGTCTCCGTATTAATCAGTAGACAGCTTTCGCTCTGCGTCTCGCGAGTGTAAGTCTTGAACAGCCTCCGGCTGGCATTCAATGTTCTAAGGTTATTTCTTAAATTAGATTTTACATAATGTCAAGTCCACTGACTTCGACTCCGCTCAGCCACCTATCTACCTATCAATTAGCTGTTTCAATGGAAATACGGAGATGCTTCCTAACGTCAGCATGACAGCTTGTTTGATGGCTGTACTTTTTCTTAAAATTGTTAAAAGGGATTAGAAAAAAATCTTGAATACCATGCCTCTAAAATGATACTAAATTTTAGCCAAAAGTTGTTAAACATAATCACTTGCTTGTTGTGCAAACACATTAAAAATTGCGTATTTATAATTAACTTTGAGTAAAATAATGTGCTATGGACAATTTGATAAAAAGAATTACAATTAATCCTAAAATTTGTCATGGAAAACCTTGTATCAGAGGAATGAGATGGCCGGTAGAGGTAATTATCGATATGTTAGGTTCCGGTATGACTATTGAACAAATAATTGAAGACCATAAGGAATTAGAAAAAGAAGATATTTTAGCTTGTTTAAATTTCGCTAAGTTATATTTATCCGGTCACTCAATTAAGGACGTTGCCTGATGAGATTTCTTTGCGATGTCCATATATCTTATAAACTGACGAAATTTTTAATTTCTAAGGGCTTTGAATCTCTACATGTAAACGAAATTTTAGGAAAATCAGAGACTAAAGATTCAGAATTATGCAATTTTGCAAATCAAAATAATTATGTTATTATCTCTAAAGATTCGGACTTTAGAGATTCATATTTTGTTAACCAAACACCTAAAAAGCTAATTAAAATTAATTTAGGAAATATCTCAAATCAGGCATTAATAAAAATTTTCAATGATCATATTGAGACTATACAAAAGCTAGATAGTAAATCTAATTTTTTACTTGAAATAGATAAAGATGAAATTAATCTGATAGAATTATAAATTTCAAAAAACCAAACAGAGAAAGTAATCAGTCCAAAAAATTTTATACCCACTTCCCATAAAGCTTATGTGCTTTTGAGTGAGGGTTTAATTTTCCGGAGTCTGCTTCTGCAATTCCTTTTTCAATAGCTTTTTTTTCTTCTTCCGGGATTTCTTTCCACCAATCTTTTTGACTTTCCTTATAAATCAGTTCTGAAATCTTTTCAAGAATCTCAATATCATCAAAAGTTGATAGCCATTGTATTAATTCTAACTTTTTATTTTGAAGTTCTAAATCTGTTCTCATCTATTTAAAGTTTTTACATACAAAGTTCATTCATCAAAGTGCTTTATCAAATTTACCATTATTTCTCCGTTAAAACGATTTATTTCTTTATATCGTCTGTCAAAGAGTTGAGTGAAATGGAATGTAGAACCCAAGAAAGAAAAATGGAAAAATTATGATGGAAAATATGCTTTGAAAGACCCAAGAGACCAAAATCCAAGAGCCCAAATTCCAAGAATACAAAAATTTAAGAACGGCAATTTTATTAGCCCGCTCATAAAAGGGA